>JAMCQY010000231.1 GCA_023381945.1 Deltaproteobacteria bacterium | reverse complement strand
GATTATGGCGTAAAGTTTAATATAATCAGGAGGTTGGTTGAACGGGGCCTTAACGTCCTGGTGGTGCCGGCCACCACGCCGGCCGAGGCGGTGAGAAGCTTACAGCCGGACGGCATTATTCTCAGCAATGGGCCGGGCGACCCGGCGGCGGTGACTTACGCGGTGGATAACGTGCGCCAGTGCCTGGGCGCGGCCCCCATGTTCGGCATCTGCCTGGGGCACCAACTCCTGGGCCTGGCCCTGGGCGGCCGCACCTTCAAGCTCAAATTCGGCCACCGCGGCGCCAATCAGCCGGTAAAGAGCAAGCTCTCCGGTAAGGTGGAGATCACCTCCCAGAATCACGGCTTCGCAGTGGACCTGCAATCCATCCCGGACCCGGCGGTGGAGCTGACCCATATCAACCTTAACGATAATACCCTGGAGGGTTTGCGCCACCTGGGCCTCAAGGCCTTTTCGGTGCAGTACCACCCGGAAGCCTCCCCGGGACCGCATGACGCGGATTATTTGTTCAAGGAATTCTTGGAGATGGTGGAGCGGCAATAAACTGGTTTTCGGGGCGGCCCGCGTGGCCGCCCTTTTTATACTCACGTGCCTCCTGCACGCCGAGCCTGGGGTTGAAGATGAAAAAAACCGTTAGCATCGTCATCTCCATCCTCGTGGCGGCCGCCGGGCTCGCTTGGGTTGGAATTTTCTATTATGAATACCTGCGCGGCGCCGGCCCCGCTTTCAAGGCTCCACCTAGAGATATTTCAGAACTGGTGGAAACTGCGCCTCCCCCCTCCCCCACCCCGCAGACAGCACTTACTGCCCCGCTGAAACTGCCACCGGGTTTTACCCTCTCCATTTTTGCCAGAAACCTGGGTAACCCCCGGGTCCTGTGCCTGGACCCTAATGGCAACCTGCTGGTCAGCCTCACTGGCCAAGGGAAAGTAGTGGCCTTGCCGGATCGCCAGGGCAAGGGAGTGGCCTCTGAGGCCGTCACGGTGCTTAAGGGTCTGAAAAGGCCACATGGACTGGCCTTCGGGCCTGGGACCGAGCCGAAGCTCTATGTGGCCGAAACCACGGAAGTAGCGGTCTATGATTATGATCCGGAAAAATTGACGGCCACCAATAAGCAAAAAATCATCGATCTGCCCAAGGGCGGACGCCATTTCACCCGTACCCTGCACTTTAGGTCACCTCCTCCCCGGCCGCGGCTGTTGATCTCGGTGGGGTCAAGCTGCGACACCTGCGTGGAGAAAGACTGGCGCTATGCCTCCATCCTGGTCGCCGAGCCTGACGGCAGCCATCTCAAGACCTTCGCCTCGGGGCTGCGCAACTCCGTGTTCATGGCTTCGCACCCGGTGACCGGCCATGTTTGGGCCACCGAGATGGGCCGGGATTTCCTGGGCGAAGATTTGCCGCCGGATGAGATCAATATTGTCCTGGAAGGGCAGAATTACGGCTGGCCGTACTGTTACGGCAAACGGAAACATGATGATGAATTCGACCCCGAAGGCGCCAAACAGGATTTCTGCAAGTCCACCGTGCCTTCGTATATTGACATCCCGGCGCATAGCGCGCCGCTGGGGCTGGCCTTTTTCCCGGAGGAGTGGCCCAAGGAGTACCGTTTTAACCTGCTGGTGGCCTATCATGGCTCCTGGAACCGCGCGGTGCCCACGGGTTACAAAGTGGTGCGCTATAAGTTGGACGAGCAGGGCAACTACCAGGGGGAAGAGGATTTCATTACCGGCTGGCTGACGCCTGACGGCGCCTTGGGCCGCCCCGCGGATATCCTGATCACGTACGACGGTGTGATTTTCATTTCGGATGATAAGGCGGGAGTGGTTTATCGGGTGGTTCACGGGAAGATGGTGAAATATGACTAAAGAAATTTATTTTAATTGAGGTATTATGCGATGAAACTCAAAGTCATCTTAGAACCCAGCGACGAAGGCGGCTATACCGCCTACGTTCCCTCTTTGCCGGGATGTATCAGTGAAGGAGACACGAGGGAAGAGGCCCTGGATAATATCCGGGAAGCAATTGATTTATACCTGGAGGAAGGAGAACCATTAGTTCTGCCGGAAAAGGCGCAGATGGTGGAACTGGTCGTATGACCCTGGTTCCCAGTTTGTCCTATAGTGTTATTATTTCCGCTTTGCAACGCGCCGGATGGCGTGTTGACCGCCAGAAAGGAAGTCATATCCGGCTGAGCCGTTTATCTGAAGGAAAATTACGCAAGCTCACGGTGCCGGCGCATCGGCCGGTAAAGCGGTCAACTCTGGCAAAAATCGTTAAGCAAGCCGGTATGACAATGGAAGAGCTTTTAACTTTTATCTGAAGACCATCGCAGGCGAAATGCCTGCGCCATCAAGATTTACCATTAATCCAATCCAACACCAGGAGGTTACCATGGAGCAGAAAGAGAAAGCGGAACTGGAAGTCATCTTGGAACCCAATGATGAAGGCGGCTACACCGCCTCTGTCCCCAGCATACCCGGCTGTGTCAGCAAAGGCGCCACTATTGATGAGACCATTAATAATTTGAAGGAAGGCATCCGGCTATATTTAGAAAAAGTGATGGCCCAGGTGGTGGAAACCGCCAAAAAAGAAGGATTAGCCTAGTTCTGCGTGATGGAGAACAGCCGCCCCGGCTGTTCTTGAAAGCAGGCGGGGGCGTTTAGGTGGTATACGGCCCTGCTGCCCGGGAGCGTGACGGCAGGCTAGGCAGGAAAAACTGCTGGCTTAACAGCTCTCAAAAGAATAAAATTATTGTATGAAGATCATCCAGGCGGCAGCCCGCAGCCGACAGCGGCGGCGGGCGCCGTCTCGGTTTGCCTTCATCACCCAGGCAACGTAAAAAGATAAAGAATTCGAGATATTATGCCGAAACGGACCGACCTCAAGAAAATTCTGATCATCGGCTCGGGGCCCATCATCATCAGCCAGGCCTGCGAGTTCGACTATTCCGGCACCCAGGCCTGCAAAGCCCTCCGGGAGGAAGGCTACGAGGTGGTGCTGATCAACTCCAACCCCGCCACCATTATGACTGATCCGGAGATGGCCGACCGCACCTACATCGAGCCCATTACCCCGGAAATGGTCTGCCAGGTGATCGAGCGCGAGCGGCCGGATGCCATCCTGCCCACCCTGGGCGGACAGACCGGCCTCAACTGCGCCATCGCCGTGGCCGAAACCGGCATCCTGGAGCGTCTGGGAGTGGAGATGATCGGGGCCAACCCTCACGTCATCAAGAAGGCCGAAGACCGGGAGCTCTTCCGCGACGCCATGGCCAACATCAACCTCAGAGTCCCCAAGAGCGCCATTGTCCGGACTCTTGAGGAGGCCGTGGCTGCAGCCCCGCAGATCGGCTATCCCGTCATCGTCCGCCCCAGTTTCACCCTCGGCGGCACTGGCGGCGGCATCGCCTACAACCTGGAAGACCTGAAGCAAATGTCCGCCGAAGGCCTGGACGCCAGCATGATCACCGAGGTCATGCTGGAAGAATCGGTTCTGGGCTGGAAGGAATTCGAGCTGGAAGTGATGCGGGACTTCCAGGATAATGTGGTGATCATCTGCTCCATTGAAAACCTGGACCCCATGGGGGTGCACACCGGCGACTCCATCACCGTAGCCCCGGCCCAGACCCTGACCGACCGGGAATACCAGCTTATGCGGGACGCCGCCATCGCCATCATCCGGGAGATCGGGGTGGAAACCGGCGGCTCCAATATCCAGTTTGCCATTCACCCAGAAACCGGCGAGATGGTGGTCATTGAGATGAATCCCCGGGTGAGCCGCTCCTCGGCCCTGGCCTCCAAGGCCACCGGCTTCCCCATCGCCAAGATCGCCGCCAAATTGGCGGTGGGCTTCACTTTGGATGAAATCCACAACGATATCACCCGGGAAACCTACGCCTCCTTCGAGCCCACCATCGACTACTGCGTGGTCAAGATTCCCCGCTGGGCCTTCGAAAAATTCCCCGGCGCCGAAGACTTCCTGACCACCGCCATGAAGTCGGTGGGCGAGGTCATGGCCATCGGCCGCACCTTTAAAGAGGCCCTGCAGAAAGGCATCCGCTCGCTGGAGATCAGCCGCTTCGGCCTGGGCCATGACGGCAAGGACCTGCCGGAGATCGGCCCGGACGAGCTTAAGACCAAGCTGAGGGTCCCTAACTCCCAGCGCCTCTTCTACCTGCGCCAGGCTTTTCGGTCTGGGATGAGCGTGGACGAGGTTTACGAAATCACCGCCATCGACCCCTGGTTCCTCTATCAGATTCGAGACCTGGTGGCCTTCTCTGACGAATTGGCGCTTTTTGGCGAACTCTTGCGGAAGGGTCGGGGCCAGGACCAGCTGGAAGACATGTTGCGCCGGGCCAAGGAATACGGTTTTTCCGATGTGCAGTTGGGCCAACTCTGGGGCGGCGGCGAAGAGCAAAGTGCCGCACTGCGCCGGGAGCACGGCGTCACCCCGGTCTACAAGCTGGTGGATACCTGCGCCGCCGAGTTCGAGGCCTACACCCCGTACTTCTATTCCACTTACGAATGGGAGGACGAGGCCCGCAAGACTGAGGGGCCCAAGGTTGCCATCCTGGGCGGCGGCCCCAACCGCATCGGCCAGGGGATTGAGTTCGACTACTGCTGCTGCCAGGCCTCCTTCGCACTCCGGGAAATGGGGGTGGAGTCCATAATGGTCAACTCCAACCCCGAGACGGTCTCCACCGACTACGACACTTCGGACAAGCTCTATTTCGAGCCCCTTACCCGGGAGGACGTCCTCAATATCGTGGCCACGGAAAACCCCAAGGGCCTCATCCTGCAATTCGGCGGCCAGACCCCGTTGAATCTGGCGGTACCTCTGGGCAAGGCCGGGGTGCGCATCATGGGCACCTCAGCCGCGGCCATCGACCGGGCTGAAGACCGGAAACTCTTCAAGCAGCTTTTGGCCAAATTGGACCTCAAGCAACCGCCCAACGACACGGCCACCAGCGTCGAGCAGGCCCTGAAGATCGCCCGCGATATCACCTATCCGGTGCTGGTGCGGCCGTCCTACGTCCTGGGTGGCCGGGCCATGCAGATCGTCGCGGATGATGCGGGCCTGGTCAATTTCATGAATTGGGCGCTGGAGGCCTCGCCGGATCACCCCATCCTCATCGACAAGTTCCTGGAAGATGCCATCGAAGTTGACGTGGACGCCATCTGCGACG
This sequence comes from Deltaproteobacteria bacterium, assembly GCA_023381945.1. Next base: position 3,932 of record JAMCQY010000231.1, on the reverse strand, counting down.
GCCAGCGTACGGTCATCGGCGGCATCATGGAGCATATCGAGGAGGCGGGCATCCACTCCGGCGATTCGGCCTGTGTGTTGCCGCCTTACTCGCTCAGCCGGGAGATTCAGGAAGAAATCAAGGCCCAAACCCGGGCCATGGCCGCGGAATTGGGGGTTATTGGCCTTATTAACATTCAGTTCGCCGTCAAGGACAACGAAGTCTACGTCCTGGAGGTCAATCCCCGGGCCTCCCGCACCGTGCCTTTTGTCAGCAAGGCCACCGGCGTATCCTTGGCCAAGCTGGCCACCAAGGTGATGCTGGGCCACAGCCTGGAAGAGCTGGGCTTCACCAAGGAAGTCGAACCGCCCTACTTTGCCGTGAAGGAATCGGTCTTCCCCTTCCGGCGCTTCCCCGGGGTGGACCCGCTCTTAGGTCCGGAGATGCGCTCCACCGGCGAAGTCATGGGGATCGACGAAGATTTCGGCTTTGCCTTTGCCAAGTCGCAGTTGGCCGCCAGCCAGTTCCTGCCGCTCACCGGCGGGGTGCTGTTCAGCGTCAAGGACGCCGACAAGCCCGCCACTCTTGAACTGGCCAAAGGCTTTCAGGCCAAGGGCTTCCGCCTCTATGCCACCGCCGGCACCGCGGCGTTTCTTACCAAGCACGGTCTGCCGGTAACCAGCGTACACAAGATCCGGGAAGGCCGGCCGCATATCATTGACTACATCAAGAACAACGATATCCATCTGCTGGTCAACACCCCGGAGGGCCGCTACACCCCGGCGGATTCCTACTCCATCCGCCGGGCCGCCCTGGAATACAATATCCCCTACACCACCACGATAGCCGCGGCCCGGGCCACTCTGGACGCCATCCGGGCAATGAAACGGGGCAAACTGGAAGTGAAGAGCCTGCAGGAATACCATGCCATGGTGAAGCAGGCCACGGGAAAACTAAGGGCGGTGAAGGGGTAGAGGCGTGGTGGCACAGGCGTCTCGCCTGCGTTTAGTCAATACATAATTCTGCAATTCACAGGATAATAGATTGCTTAATTAGAAAGTTTTTTGAAATTTCTCAAATGGTGCTGGGAGAAGAAATGACCAGTCTTGAGGAATTATTTAAGGATTTGCCACCCGAGATTCAGCAAAAGGCGGTGGATGTTTTGGAATTTCTTTTTGCGAAATGAGGTAGGCAACCCCCTTCTAAACCAGTTGAAAAAATAATTCAGGCTAAGCCTAAGTCTGAACCGAGGGGAAAATCGAAATACTCCGAGAAGGCACGACAAATAGCTTTGGCGCGAGCCGACCTTGTTAGATTGTATCGTCAATCAGTGGCCCGGACTCCGCGGGGCCGAAAATGCGAGGCCCAAAAGGATTTCCTGACCATTTACAATCTCAGAGGTTATCCAGAACTTTATGCCATCCTTGGTTATGTTAGCCGTGCAACTATAGAACGCTGGAAAAAGAAGATTTTTGAAACCGGTAACCTCCTGGAATTGGAACCCCGTTGGGGGGAGCACTGGCGAGTAAAACGCCGGCTCTGTAAGGGGATCAGCACGACCGTTAGCCAAGCACAGGCCCAATGCTTGCTATCATCGTTCCGGAATAACCAACAGGCGCCGCTGGCCAGAGTGGTTAGGGAAGGTCGGAAGCTGATGCGAAACCAGGGGGTGTCGGATAATCTTAGCGAGTCTTCCTATCTACGCTTTCTTAAGCAGTGGAGGGAGCGACCTTCGGCACCTTAATAGAAATGTGGCTTGAACCGGACCAACCCCCGCTTTCCCATCGATCTGCTGGCCCGGCGCCAGAATGACACCGAGCGGCGCTATCGCGAAGGCGACCCCTTGATTCGGGAAGCTTTGGATCGTGGCAAAGTCTTGTATGAACATCCAGCATAAGGATTTGTAGGGGCGCACCTGCGTATGCGCCCTAAAAAGGGCGGACACATGGGTCCGCCCCTACAAAAAATTGATTCAATCAAGCACAGGCGAAATCTGCGCTACTTTTATTTTTCTCGAATTTGAGGTTTCGTAAAAATTCCCATGCCCGACGCCATCCGCACTGAACTGAAGCTGCCCGCCGATGCCAGGCTGCTGAGCCTGGTGCAAGACTATGTGCGCGGCCTGGCGGGGTTGGCTGGCCTCCTTGAAGAAGAGGCGCGGTCGCTGGCCCAGGGCGTTTGGGAGGCCTGCCAGCTTTGCATCGAGAACGACTTTGACGCCGACGACGCCGCAACGTACAGCCTGACCGCGGAATTGACCCCGGCAACCCTGAACCTGTCGCTGCGCGACCATGGCCTGCCCTTCGATCAGGGAACGGACGCCGCCGCGCCGCAATCAGATGCAGAATCCCCCGAACCGGTCAGCACACACGGCTACGGCCTGGACCTGATCAATCATTGCGCTGACGAGGTGCGCTGGCTTAACCACGGGCTGGAGGGTAATGAACTGCGCCTCACCAAGTACCTCGCCGGGGTCTGCCGCCTGGATGCGCCTCCGGCCCGGGCTGCCAATCATCAAGACGCAGCCTGTGTCCTGAGAGCGCCGGAATACACCATCCGCCTGTTGCGGCCGGGAGACGGCCCCCGTGTGGCGCAGTTAATGTACCGGGTTTACGGATATTCCTATTCCAACGAAGATTTTTATTATCCTGACCGGCTCGACCACGACCTGGAAAGCGGCCGTCACGTCGGCGTGGTGGCCGTCGCCGATACCGGCGAGATCGTGGGACATGCCGGCATCGAGCGTCCGGACTTGGGGCCGTTGGCCGAATTGGGACAATTGGCGGTGGCGCCAAACCACCGCCGCCACGGCTTGCGGAAACTGATGGGAGACCGGCTGCAGGAGGAGATCGGCCGTCTCGGTCTCACCGGCCTTTACGGCGAGGCGGTCACCGTCCACACCTATAGCCAGGAGGCCAGCGAAAACCGTAACCTGCGGGCCTGTGCCATTAAACTTCTCGACTGGCAGGCGCAATTTAAAAGAGTCGACAGCCTCCATCCCGGGCTATTGCGAGAGGCCGCCGCACAGCGGGAAAGCATGGTTCTGTACTTCAAATACCTGCAACCGCCAGGTCCGGTGCGGGTCTGCGCCCCGTCCCGGCATCGCGGAATAATGGCCAAAATCTATGCAAATTTGGGTATCTCAGTAGACTTCTTGGAGCCCAGCGGCCCCACCGGTTTTGGCAAGGTGGCGGTTCATTATGACAAGGCAACCGGCGTCGGCACTATCCAGGTCAATCGTATCGGCTTCGATACCATGGCGGAATGTTACCAGGGTTGGCAGGATCTCAGCAAACTCGCCGGAGCCGCGGTCATTGGCCTCGATCTGCCGCTGGCCCAGGGAGGCACTCCATTTCTCAGTGATCTGGCTGAGGAAAACGGCTTCTTTTTTTCCGGTATAAAGCCGCACTTCGCGCCGGACGGCGATTTTTTGCGCCTACAGTACCTCAATGCCGAACTTTACCTGGAGCGCCTGCGGATATATTCCCTGTTTGCCCGGGACCTGCTGGACTATGTCCTGCTTGAGCGGGCGAGGGTAGGACAGCCCCGTTGAATTTAACCGGTTGAGGCAAACAATTATTATCGACTTTATTGGAGAAATAGCTTATCTAGAAAATATAACAGGCAGATAATGATAATGGCTGCCAAAGATAGCTATGACCTCTACCGGCACAGGCGGAACGCTTGTGCTACCATTTTTTGCGCCTGCTGAAACAGGCGGTTCCAAAACCTCTGGCCTTTTGGGCAAGGGTTTAAAGTGGAAACAGAAAACAGAAAACAGAAAACGGAAAACGTCCTCATCCATCAGGATGATGACAAGCCCCGGGAGCATTGCGGCGTCTTCGGCATCTATGGCCATCCTGAGGCGGCGCGGCTGACGTACTTTGGCCTTTACGCCTTGCAGCACCGGGGTCAGGAGTCCTGCGGCATCGTCACCGGTGACGGGCAACGCG
>JAMCQY010000021.1 GCA_023381945.1 Deltaproteobacteria bacterium | reverse complement strand
TATGTTGGTAAAGCGGTCAATTTGAGGAACCGCGTGGGCTCTTATCTTAAGACGCCGAACCGGCACGACCCCAAGACCGCCCTGATGTTGAAGAAGATGGCGAAGGTGGACTTTCTCATTACCGCCGGCGGCCGGGAGGCCCTGATCCTGGAGCGTAATCTCATCAAGGAGCACCGTCCCCGCTATAACATCATGCTCCGGGACGACAAGAATTATCTGTGTCTGCGTCTCGATTTGCAGGAAGAGTTCCCGGCCCTGAGGTTCGTGCGGCGGTTTAGTCCTGATGGGGCCTTGTATTTCGGGCCTTTTACCGTGGCCGGCGCGGCCCGGGAAACTCTCAAGGTGATGAAGGAGGTCTTCCAGGTGCGCACCTGCCGGGAACGCCGCCTGGCGCCCCGCTCCCGGCCGTGCCTGGAGTTCCAGATGCAACACTGCCTGGGACCCTGCGCCGGCATGGTGAGCTCCGCGGATTACGGCCAGGCAGTACAGGAAGCGGTCATGTTCCTCAAAGGCAGGAGCCGGCCTTTGCTGAAAAAGCTCAAGGCGGACATGGAGCAGGCTGCGGTGAATATGGAGTACGAGCGGGCCGGGACCCTCAGGGACCGCATCCGGGCCATCATCAAGACCCTGGAACGCCAGGATATGGCCCGGCCCAGCTTCAAGGATCAGGACGTCCTGGGTCTGGCCCAGGAGAACGGCCAGGCCCTGATCATGGTGCTGGTGGTCCGGGGCGGCCTGGTCAGCGGCAGCCGGGAATATTTCTTCCAGGAGTTGCCGCCTGACGGCGACTTGCTGGGGGCCTTTGTCAAGCAATACTATGCCGAGGGCCGCCCCTTGCCTGACGAGATGCTGCTCCCTTTGGAGATTCCCGATCAGCGTTTGCTGGAAGTGTTGCTCAGCGAAGAGAAAGGGACGCCGGTGCGTCTGTTGGTGCCGCATGCAGGCGAACGCGCCAGGCTGTTAAGCCTGGCGTCTGAGAACGCCCGGGAGGCCATAAAGCGCCGCCGGACGCCGCCGGAACCGGCCGCGGCCCTTAACGACCTGGAAGAAAGGCTAAATTTGCCCAAACCGCCCAGCCGCCTGGAATGCCTCGATATTTCCACCCTGCAGGGCGAGCAGCCGGTGGGGTCGCTGGTGGCCTTCAGCAACGGCCTCCCGGACAAATCCGGCTACCGGCGCTTCCGCATCAAAGGGGTGGCCGGCCAGGACGATTATGCCATGCTGCGGGAGGTGGTGTTGCGGCATTACGGCAAAGAAGGGCAGGTCAGGCCGGACCTGCTGGTGGTGGACGGCGGCCGGGGACAGTTGAATGTAGTCCTGGAGGCCTTGAAAGAGCTGGGCTTGAGCGATCAAATGGTGGTGGGTCTGGCCAAGGCCGGAAGGCAACTGGGGAAGGAGGTGCGGGACCGGCTTTTCCTGCCGGGGCGCAAGAACCCGCGGTTTTTGCCGGCCAACTCGCCGGGCTGGATGCTGCTGCTCAGGCTGCGGGACGAGGCCCACCGCTTCGCCATTACCTATCACCGTCAACGCGCCCGGAAGGAAATGGTGGAATCGGTCCTGGACCGCATACCCGGCATCGGGAAGGTTAGGCGCAGGAGGTTGTTGCAGCGCTTCCCGAATATCGCGGCCTTGAAAGCGGCGACGGTGGAGGAACTGGCAGGTATTCCTGGTTTTAATCAGAAAGTCGCCGAACAATTGAAAGAGGGGCTGGCGGCTGGGGGCGAGGGCGTAGGGGCGGACCCAGGTGTCCGCCCCTTTTGACTGACCCATAGGTCGGCATTCCGGTTTCCAAGTCGAACTTGGGAACCAGCCATTCAAGGCTTACAATTACAGGCAGTTCTTCATGGGCTTTTATGCCATGCCCAGGCGGGATGCGCTTCGCTTTCCCGCCCTACGCCTCGAAATTCGAAAAACTTGAAACGCGGAACTAAAGCGGCTGCTCAGAGATGGCCTGGGCCTCGATCTGTTCCTGGGTGAGGCCGAAGCGGCGCTGCCGCTGGCGGTAGGCCTCCAAGGCGGAGAGGAATTCGTCTTCCCGGAAGTCGGGCCAGAGGGTATCGGTGACGTACAGTTCGGTATAGGCCGATTGCCACAGGAGAAAGTTGCTCAGCCGGTATTCGCCGCTGGTGCGGATCATCAGGTCCGGATCGGGCAGTTCGGTGGTGTAAAGATAGCGGGCGAAAAGCGCCGCGTCGATCTGCTCGGGTTGAAGACGGCCCGCCTGAACCTCCCGGGCCAAAGCCTGCGCGGCCTGGACGATCTCGCTGCGGCCGCCGTAGCTTAAGGCCAGGGTCAGGGCCATTTGGGCGCCCTCGGCGGTGGCGGCGATGGTTTGGGCCAATTCACGCTGCACCAATTCAGGCAGTTGCTTCAAGTTGCCGATGGCCTTGAGGGCGATTTGATTGTCCTGCATTTCCGCGAGTTCCCGGTGCAGATAGCGGCGCAGCAGGGCCATGAGGGCGCGGATTTCCAGGGCGGGGCGCTGCCAGTTTTCTTCGGAGAAGGCGAACAGGGTGAGGTAAGAGATGCCCAACTTACGGGACAGCCGGGCGATGGCCCGGACAGACTCAGCCCCGACCACGTGTCCCTTGATGCGCAGCAGACCCCGGCGCTGGGCCCAGCGGCCGTTGCCGTCCATGATAATGGCCACATGACGGGGAAGTCCGTTACGGCCCGGAGGATATGAATTATTTCCCAAGACTATGCTCCGGACCTTCAGAAGGCCATGATCTCCTTTTCTTTTTCGGCGGCCTGGGCTTCGGTTTTCTTGATAAAATCATCCGTAATCTTCTGAACCTCTTCCTGGCCTTTGTGCGCCACGTCTTCGGAGAGCAGCTTCTCTTTCTTCATTTCCTTCAGGTCTTCATTGGCCTCCCGGCGGACGTTGCGCAGGGCGACCTTGGCATCCTCCTCCATCTTTTTCACCATCTTCACCAGCTCCTTGCGGCGCTCGGTGGTGAGGGCGGGGATGGGCAGGCGGATGATCTTGCCGTCGTTCATGGGGGTCAGGCCCAGGTCGGATTTAAGGATGGCCTTTTCGATGTCGCCGAGGACCGTGTGGTCCCAGGGTTGCACCGTCAACAGTCGGGGTTCGGGAGCGGCCAGGGAGGCAACCTGGGAAATGGGCATGGTGGCGCCATAACATTCCACCTTAATGCCTTCGAGCAGGGCCACCGAGGCCCGGCCGGTGCGCACCCGGGAGAGGTCCCGGCCCATGGCCTCCAGCACTTTGTCCATCTTGCGCCGGGTTTCTTTTAAAACGTCATCTTTCATGGTTAGGGCTTCTCCACCACGGTGCCGACTTCCAGGCCGAGCACCACTTTTTTCATGTTTCCCGGTTCCAGGAGTTTGAAGACGACGATGGGAATGTTCTGTTCCATGGACATGGTCACCGCGGTAGTATCCATGACCCGCAGGGATTTTTCGATAACCTCAAAGTAAGTTAGCTTTGAGAACTTCCTGGCCTCGGGGTGGGTGACCGGATCCTGGTCGTAGATGCCGTCCACTTTGGTGCCTTTGAGGATGGCCTCGGCCCCGATTTCAGTGGCCCTCAGGGCTGCGGCGGTATCGGTGGTAAAGAAAGGGCTGCCGGTGCCGGCCCCAAAGATCAGCACCCGGCCTTTTTCCAGGTGGCGAATGGCCCGGCGGCGGATATAAGGCTCCGCCACCTCATTCATGGTGATGGCGGACATGACCCGCGTGGGCACCCCCGCCTTTTCCAGGGCATCTTGCAGGGCCAGGGAGTTGATCACTGTGGCCAACATGCCCATGTAATCGGCCACGGCCCGCTCAATCCCCTGGGCGCTGGCCTCCAGCCCCCGGAAGATGTTGCCGCCGCCCACCACCACGCTCACCTGGACCTTGAGCTCCACTACGGCCTTAATTTCCTGGGCAATGGTCCTTAAGGTCTCGGTGGCCAGACCAAACTTCTTGTCGCCGGCCAGGGTTTCACCGCTGACCTTAAAGAGAATGCGGCGGTATTTAGGGGTTTCAGTCATAGTATAATTCTGAATCATCTTTGAGTACTGAGTACCGAGTGCTGAGGCATACTTGCCTTTACTCAGTACTCAGCACTCAGTACTCAAGAACTCAGGCTCCTACCTGGTAGCGGGTGAAGCGTTTAACCTGCAGTTCTTTGCCCAGCTTCTTCCCCACTTCCTTGAGGAACTGGCTGACCGTCTGATCCGGGTTCTTCACGAAAGGCTGCTGGAGGAGGCAAACTTCCTTATAAAACTTCTCCAGCCGGCCGATCACCATCTTCTCGACGATATTGGCGGGCTTGCCGCTCTCGGCGGCCTGGGCCTCATAGATGGCCTTTTCTTTGGCAACGGTGTCGGCAGGCACTTCCTCCCGGCTCACCGCCAGGGGATTGGCGGCGGCCACCTGCATGGCCAGGTCCCTGGCCGCGGCCAGAGCCTCCGCCGCCGCTCCGGCGCCGCTCAGTTCCAGCATCACGCCGATCTTGCCGCCGTGGTGGATATAGGAGGCCACCAGGTCACCCTGGTAGCGGCTGAAGCGCCGTACCTGGCATTTCTCGCCGGTCTTGGCGATAACTTCGTTGACATAGTCGGACACGGACAAATCGGGCTGATGCGCCGCGGGTTGGGCCAGCAATTCCTCCACCGTCTCTAACGCCGCAGCGGCCAACTGTTCGGCCAGCCGGGAGCCCAGATCCTGAAAGGAGTCGGTCTTGGCCACAAAATCGGATTCGCAATTCACTTCCAGAAGCACGCCAGATCGGTGGTCCGGGGCGGTATGGGCCCAGACCGTGCCTTCCGAGGTGGCCCGGCCGGCCCGTTTGCTGGCCACGGCCAGGCCCTTCTGGCGCAGGTAGGCGATGGCGGCCTCCATGTCGCCGCCCGTTTCCTTCAAAGCCTTTTTACAATCCATCATCCCGGCGTCGGTCTTGTCGCGCAGGGTTTTTACCATTTCCGCGGTGATTTCCACTTTATATCTCCTTGCCAACAGCCAAAAACTTGCATTATGAATTCGCGTAGGGGCGCTCGCAAACCACCCCTACAAAGAGGTATAATCAGGGCCAACTATAAAATCTGGCTCTTTTAAGCCTTCGCCTCGGTGGCTTCCTCAACCGGGACCTCGGCGGCCGGAGCCTCAACTGTCTCCGGAGCCGGGGCTGCTGCTTCAGCCGCGGCCGCAGCCGCTTCCTTATCGAGTTGACCCTGGAGGCGTTCTTCCGCCAGTTTCTTGCCTTCAATCACCGCGTCGGCGATGCGGGAGGTGAGGAGGCGGATGGCGCGAATGGCGTCGTCATTGCCGGGGATGGGCAGATCGATCTCGGTGGGGTCGCAGTTGCTATCCACGATGGCCAGCAGGGGGATATTCACCTTGCGGGCTTCCATGACCGCGATATCTTCCTTGCGGGGGTCCACCACATAGACGAGGTCGGGCAAACGGCCCATATTCTTGATGCCGCCCAGGGAGCGCTCCAGCTTAGCGGCCTTTTTCTCCATCATTAAAATCTCTTTTTTGGGGAAGCGCTTGATGGAGCCGTCTTCCTTCATGGCCTCGAATTCTTTCAATTTGGCGATGGAGCGGCTAATGGTCTGAAAGTTGGTGAGCATGCCCCCGAGCCAACGGTGGTTGACGTAGAACATGCCGCAGCGCTGGGCCTCTTCGCGGATGGCGTCCTGGGCCTGCTTCTTGGTGCCCACGAACAAAACTAGGGCGCCATCGGCCACCTGCTCCACCACCTGATTATAGGCGGTCTTGAAGAATTGTACGGTCTTTTGCAGATCGATGATGTGGATGCCGTTTCTGGCCCCGAAGATATAAGGCGCCATCTTGGGATTCCAACGGCGGGTCTGGTGGCCGAAATGGACGCCGGCCTCCAGCAATTCCTTCATAGTGACATAAGCCATGGTATTTCCTCCGGTTGTTCCGCCGCTCCGCCGCCGACGGGGCCACCGGCAGCCAAAGGCTTCCGGCACCAGCCCGCCCTGGCGGGGCGTGAGTAGTATATTTAAAATCTATTTTTTATAACAGAAAATCAGGAACCTAACAAGAATTTTTGCTGTGAGTGCGGGTCCGGTATTTGAGGAATTAGTGATTCATGGAGCTTGAGCTTCCCCTGGATAGGTGAGCTTATAAAGATAATAAACTTCCGTGGGCACGATGCTCGTGGTGCAGCGCCGCAGACTGATGATATCCGGTCCAGGAGTATCAATCTCCTGATTTAACACCAGCAGGACTTCCCTATGCCGGCGTCTCGCCAATTCCCGGCCACGGCGCAGGGCTTCAGAAACTTCCAGGTCCTGACGATGCTGATCCCAGATGACAAAAGTTCCCCGGCGGTTGGCGCAGAGGTAATACAGCGGCCGGTTAAGATAGCCGGAGATCACCGAGGCGGCGTCGTCGTCATCTGCGGCGATGAGCATGTTGGCCAGGCTATGAGTTTTTATATAACGGGCGGTCTCCTGACCGGCAGAAAAGGGATAAGCAAGGCTGAGACTGGCGGCCAGCAGACCGGCCGTCAGTTGGGCCGCCAGGATGAGCGAAATAAAGCCGTGGCGCTGCTGGCAACATCCGCTGGCCTTTTCGAGTCTTGCCGGCTTGCCGGGCCAGTCGGGAGAATAATGGGAGAGCCAGAGAGACACGATCAATAAAATAAACAAGTGGCCATGGTGCCGGAGAGAACCGAGATACTTGGTATAGGTAAAGCTCAAAATGGCCAGGGTGCCCAGAAAAAACAGGGCCAGGATTGCAGGTTGCCGCCGAAACAGCAGTAAGGGAAAACCCAGGAGCAGGATTGATAGAAGAAGCTTCAGATAGGGCAGCTGGATCAGGTTGGTGTTCCAGAAATGATAGTTCAGACCGGGAAGGGGAATGTAGCTTTCCCAAATGGTGTTAAAGGCTTGCATCATCACCGGCCAATTGAAGTTGAACCGCCAGTCTGTGGCGAACCCGGAGTCCGGCAGCAGTTGCAGAACTGCCAAGAAAATTCCGGCCCCTAAGATGACGCTGAAGATAACCAGGTCTCGTTTGAGACTGAGGGGGTTGTGGCGATTATGCCAGAATTCCCCGACAATTCGGGCGGCGCCCAGAGCCAGGGCCAGCAGCACTCCGTAAACACTGGTCTGGCAGAGCAGAAACAGGAGCCCGGCCAGCACCAGGTTTCTCTTTGGGAAAGTCCGAGGAAAAATGGCGCAGTAGGTGAAGACCAGGAGGATACCCCCGGCATAATTGCGGCTGATGACGGCATATTCGAAGAAAGGGAAGTAGCCGAAGATGAAGAGGATTTTGTGCAGCCGGGTAAAAGGTGCATAACGCAGGAAGATCCAGGCCGTGCCGGCGGCCAGAACCAGGTGGAATAATTGCATGGCCAGGGGGTTTGAGGTCCAGCGGCTGAGCAGATACAGGGCCAGATACCAGAGGCCGGGGTGGCCTTCATATCTCATGTTGTGGAGCAGTTCATTCAAGGAACCACTGCCCCGGGCAATAAGCCAGGCCTGCCATTCGTCCTGCCATAAGGGGTGATGGAGAATCAGCAGCAGTTCCAGAACGAAAAAGGCGGAAATTAATAGGCAGATGAAGCGGGAACTCAGCGGGACGCTATTCTCACCAGCAGGAAACATAGAGGCCCCTAACCTCTAAACGCCGTTATACTTGGCGGCAAGGAGTCCGGCTTCGGCTTGGCCTCCGGTGGTCCCAGATCGGTGAAATCGAGGTGGCGCACATCCGGGTAGCGCAGCAGTAAAATACCGACACACACGGACGCGAAGAGGCTGCCGCCGGTGATAGCCGTACCAGGACCGGTATAATGCGCGACAACGCCGTAGATCAAGCTGCCTACCGGGGCGAAGCCCATAACGATGAGGCCGAAGAGGCTCATGATCCGGCCCCGCAACTCATCCGGGACGTTGAGCTGCAGCAGACTATTGCCGGTGGAGAGTTGCGTGACCATGCCAAACCCCGAAATGAAGATAAGGGCCAGAGCAACATAATAATTGTGACAGAGGCCCAGTCCCATCAGCCCCAGGAGAAACAAGCCCATGCCGGTAAGAAAGGAGGGCATGGGGGGGCGGCGTTGCAGGCGGCGGGCCAGGCTGAGACCACCCAGGAAGGCCCCCAGGCCGCTGGCTGCCATGAGGATACCGAAGCCCCGCGGCCCCACTCCGAGGGTAGCCCGGGCCAGCATGGGCAGCAGCACGTAATAGGGCATGGCAAAGACTGCCACCAGGGTCATGAGGAGCAGGACCAGCCTTAGCTCGCGTCTGGTCCAGAGATAATCCAGCAGCTCTTTCCAAGCGTGCAGCAAGGGTTTCCACGGCGCCTTGGCAGACGGCTGCAGTTTCATGAGCAAAAGGGCCAGGATCACCGCCAGAAAACTGGCGGCATTGAGGAAAAAGCAGTTGGCCATACCCACGGCGGCGATAATCACCCCGCCTATGGCCGGACCCAGGACTCGAGTGGCATTGAACAGCGTAGAGTTGAGAGCGATGGCGTTGGCTAGATCAGCCTTGCCCACCAGTTCCACAATGAAGGCTTGACGGGCCGGGATATCGAAGGCCATCACCGTGCCGGAGAGAAAGACGATAAGACATAGGTCCCAGATATGAATGAGATTAAGATCAACCAGCAGACCCAGAGCCAGGGCCAGGAGTAACAGCGAGCCCTGAGTTATAAGCATAAGGCGGAATTTGCTGGTGTGATCCGCCACCGCTCCTCCCAGGAAAGAAAAGAGGAGCACCGGCAGGGTCTGCAGCGCTCCCACCAGGCCTAAGTAAAGGGAGGAATTGGTGAGCACCAGCACCAGCCAGCTAAAGGCTACGGACTGCATCCAGGAGCCGGTAAGAGAGATCATCTGGCCGGTGTAAAACAGCCGGAAGTTCCGGTGGCGCAAAGCCTTAAAGGTTGAGTCGGATTTCATTTGAAACAGTCATTTACCTAACCGGACAGTGGCGCCGGTAATTGTTAATCTTATATTCTAAGGGAAGCCCCGGGCCGGCGCAATCTTTTGATGGTCCTTTACTGCTTGACAATTTCGCCGTCCCGGCCATAATAAGCTATCTTGCCTAAGTCATGGAGAACAGGGAATGTTTGCCGTCAGACATCTGGTGGAAGCCGTGGTCGAGATCCTGAACCTGGGGCTGACCATTTACATGTGGATCATCGTGGCCCGAGCCATCCTTTC
>JAMCQY010000360.1 GCA_023381945.1 Deltaproteobacteria bacterium | reverse complement strand
TGCGGGACAAAAGCCGCTATTCCGGCAAATGCGGCGCCTGCGCCCGTTGGGCCGACTGCCGGGGTTGCCGGGCCATTGCCTACGAGTACTCCCGCTCCCAGGGCAACCCTGATTTCCTGGCCCCGGACCCGCAATGTTTTATTGAAGATTAAGCTATTAGCTGTCAGCCATCAGCTTTCAGCAAAAGACTTAGGTAAATCTCACGCCAAGATGCCAAGCCGCTAGATATTTTCTTAAAAAGAGGAGACGCACATGCCCGAACGACCCGGCCTCATTACCATGAAAGGCAAGCCCTTGACCCTGGTGGGCCAGGAAGTCCAGGTCGGCGACCCGGCCCCGGACTTTACCGCAGTGGCCAACGACCTGTCGGAATTCCGGTTTTCCTCTCTCAAAGGAAAGGTCTGTGTTATCAGCTCCGTGCCTTCCCTGGACACACCGGTTTGCGATATGGAAACCCGGCGCTTCAATGATGAAGCGGGCAAGATGGGGGCCGCGGTCAATCTCCTGACCATCAGCATGGACCTGCCCTTTGCCCAGAAGCGCTGGTGCGGCGCCGCCGGGGTGGAGAACCTCAAAACCTATTCGGACCACTTGAATGCGGCTTTCGGCCAGGCCTACGGGGTGCTGATCAAGGAGCTGCGCTTACTGGCCCGGGCGGTGTTCGTGGTGGATAAAAGCGGGAAGTTGCAGCACGTGCAACTGGTGAAAGAATTGACCAACGAGCCGGACTATGACGCGGTCTTAAAAGTGGTGGCCGCCCTGGTCTGAACCGGGAAAAGCCGCCGTCTGTCCGCCTCTATTTTTGCCCCCAAAGGACTATTGACTGTTTATAGAGTTTGCCAAGAGTTTCTTCTGATGGCTGGCTTTTCAAATCCCCTAAATCCCCCTTTTTCAAAGGGGGACTTTTAAAGGAATCCCGATAGGTTCCCCCCTTTGAAAAGGGGAGGCGGGGGGATTTTGAGAAGTTGTGTAAACAGCAGTTAGGAAAAGACTTTTGGCGATTGCCATAAGTCTTGAGGCGTATGCCCTTGGCTGACCATCTGCACGGGATAATCTCTACACTCTAAGCCGCCCGCAGGGCCTCCAACAGCGGCAGGCGAGCGGCCTTGAGGGCCGGCAGCAGCCCGCCCACCAGGCCCATGCCCAGGCCGAAGAGCAGGCTTTTCAAGAGGATACCCGGCGTCAGGGCGAACTTGAAGGATAGTTCGGCGAAGTTGGCCCAATTGACCGTAGATAGGGTAATGAAGTTCAAGAGCGAGGCCGGCACCAGACCCAAAAGCCAGCCCAGGGCCCCCAGCAGCATGGATTCCACCAGGAACGCGGCCAGGATATGATGCCGTTTGAAGCCCAGGGCCCTAAGCGTCCCGATCTCGCTGGTACGCGCCCCCACCTGGGCGTACATCGTCACCATGGCCCCCAGCACGGCCCCGAGACTGAAGATGGCGGTGAGCACCAGCCCCAACAGGCGGATGAAGGTGGCCAGCCGCTGCGATTGGGCTTCGTAGAACTTCACTTCTCTAAGCACCTGCACGGGCAGCCGGGGGTCGCTCTCCAGCCGGGCCTTCAGGCTTGGGTACGCCGTCGGGTCCCTGAGGCGCATAATCACCGAAGAGAAGCCGGTACGCCGAAAGGCCTGGAGTAACTGCTCCACGTCCCCCCACATCTCTGAAGCGAAGCCGGTGTTGCCCGCCGAAAGCACCCCTACCACCCGCCACTGGCGCATGGCGAAACGCAATTCGTCCCCCAGTCCGGCATTTTCAAACCGGGCGGCAATCTGGGAGCCCACCACCAGTTCGTTCGAGCCGGGCTTGAACCAGCGCCCGGCCGCCAACTTCACCTCGCGGCGCAACTCAGGGGAAACTTCCGGCTGCACCCCCCGGATCATGATATTGCCGGGTTTGCCGGTGCCCCGCTTCGGCAGGTTCACCAGGACAATGGCCTCATCCGCCACCAGGCGGCGGCCATCCTTATCCGTGGCCACCTCGGGCTGAGCCCCGATGATGGCGGCCTGGTCCCGGCTGACCGCGCTCTGCACCTCGGATTCGGACCCGGCCCGCAGCACCACCACGTTGTCATAGGAACCGGTGGCCACCAGGGTGCGGCGCAGACCCTCGGCCAGCATCAGCACCGCGGCAAAAACGAAGACCACCAGCGCCATCCCCGCGGCGGTGAGCAGGGTGGTGAGCCGCCGGGCCAGAAGGTTACGGTAGCTATAGGATAAGGGTATGGGCATAGAAGTTCTCGGCGAGGGTGCCTTGCCGCCCCAAAGCCATTATAGCAGTTGGAGGATATCCTTCCAATGCCGCGATTTTTGGAAAAAATTGCCAGGATTTACCGATTAAACCGGAGAGGCGCGAGAACCGCAGAACGGCTGCAACAGCTGGATTTATGAAAGTTCTTGGGTCAATCTGAGCGAAGCAGTGCCTCGGGGGGAAACAAGGTTCCGCTCCGCTCAGAATGGGAGTTTGGACGGCAACCTGCTAGGCCTCGGGCTTCTTTTCAATCTCAAATGACGGAATTTTACCTACCGCGGCTCGAATCACCCAGCTCTTGTTAAATTCCTTGATGACATTGGTCGTCAGCTCTATGTCCCGGGTCTTGGCGGCATCGTTCTCAATATTTTTCAGAAGCCCCAGAAACGCGAAAAAAAACAGCACCGCCACGACCACCGGGATAAATGCTATCACCAGGTTTTCAGGAGTCAAAGGCCGGGGGATGGAGAGAACAAATAAAATGATGATCAACAAGCAGGCTAGGTTTAGGAAGAATCGCATTGATCTCCCTATTTCCCTGGTGAGAAAGGAGTCCTGATGTTCTTCCATAATTTGCCCTCCTTGGCAACAGTTGAGGCCTTCCTGGCCTCTTCGCTTCCAAGCCGGTTAATCAAACCCGCTTGGTCCCTCAGGAAGTTAGACGGTTTCAGGCGACCGGGATTAAATTTTGGCCTTATTGTTAAGGAAAAATTGCCGGGAAGTAAATCGGGGAAACCCCTATTTTGAGGACGCAAAAACCTGGTTTTGAACCAACGAAGTGTGTTGCCAGATTCTTTATTGATGATTTTTTCCTGAATAATTTTACCGGGTCAGGGAACCTAAGACAATGCGCCTGACTAACCCCTGCCGGATCAGGATCAGGAATAACCCGATAATTCTTTAGCATTATGGTAAATGTATGATATAAAATAAGTTTTATTGCAAATTCCGGGAGATGGCGCTTTTCTGGCGCATTGAGTCTGATGGACGGCTGGGCATTTCTTACAGATTTTTTGCAATACCTGCGGGTGGAGCGGCAGATGTCGCCCCATACCCTGCGCAACTATGCGCTGGACATCAGCCAGTTTCTGGAATTCTTGCAAGAGCACCGGGACCAAGTCGCCCTTGGGGAGGTTACTTACCCGGACCTGCGGGCCTTTCTGGCCCACAGCCTCCAGGGACGGCGCAAAACCACCGTGGCCCGGAAACTGTCGGCCCTGCGCACCTTCTTCAAGTATTTGCAGCGCCAGGGCGCAGTGGTGGTTAATCACCCCAAGCTGGCCCCCAGCCCCAAGCTGGAGAAGACCCTGCCCCATTTCCTGACGGTGGACGAGGCCTTTCATCTCCTGCAGCAGTTCAGCGGCGACGACTTCGGGTCCTGCCGCGACCGGGCGATCTTGGAGGTGTTCTACGGGGGCGGCCTTAGGCTGTCGGAACTGGCCGGGCTCAATTTAGCCGACCTGGAACTGCGGGAGGGGGTATTGCGGGTCTGGGGCAAGGGCGCCAAAGAGCGGCTGGCCTTCCTGGGCAAGCCGGCCAAAGAGGCCCTCAAGAAATACCTGCCCCAGCGCCGGGCGCATTTGGCCCACACCGGGGCGCCGGAGCAGACCGCCCTGTTCGTCAATAAGCTGGGCGGGCGCCTTAGCTCTCGTTCGGTGGCCCGCCTGGTGGGCAAATGGGCGCAGTTGGCAGGCCTGTCCCAGGCCCTGACGCCTCACGGCCTGCGCCACAGCTTCGCTACGCATCTCCTGGAGGGCCAGGCCGATCTGCGGACGGTGCAGGAACTGCTGGGGCATAGCTCCATTTCCACCACGGCCCATTATACGCACCTGAATCTGGATTATTTGATGGAGGAGTATGATAAGGCGCACCCGCGGAGTAAAGGATAGGCCAAGGCCGAAAAGGCGAAAAGGATTGCCGCGGCTGCGACCTTCGGGTTATGAGCCCGACGAGCTTCTATTTTAAATATTTGTTTAATTAGCTGTTATTATTAAAATAATATGGACGGCCACGCCGGCCCTTACTGTGCCTTAAATTCGTTATGTAGGGGCACAGTGTGCTGTGCCCTAATAAGTTCCGACAAAGCAAAATCCCCCCTGCCCCCCTTTTTCAAAGGGGGGTCAAAGTCCCCCTTTGGAAAAGGGGGATTTAGGGGGATTTGAAGTTGTCACGCTAATACCGGCGGCTTCAAAACCGCCGAGCGCATTTCTACATTAATGCCTTAATGCCTTGCGTCTTTCTTTGCGCCTTGGCGTCTTTGCGTGAGGATTTTTTTGATGGACCAGACAAAATTCCGCGGCACCACCATTCTCATGGTGCGCCGCGGCGACAATGTGGCCGTGGCCGGCGACGGCCAGGTGACCCTGGGCGACACGGTGATGAAGCACCGGGCCAAAAAAGTCCGCCGCCTCTATCACGGCAAGATCGTCGCCGGCTTTGCCGGTTCGGCGGCCGACGCGCTTACCCTGTTCGAGCGTCTGGAATCGAAGCTGGAGGCCCACCAGGGGAACCTCACCCGGGCGGTGGTGGAACTGGCCAAGGACTGGCGCACCGACCGGATTCTGCGGCGCCTGGAGGCCATGCTGCTGACGGTGGATAATACCGGGGCCTTTCTCATCTCGGGCACCGGCGACGTCATCGAACCCGACGAAGGGGTGATGGCCATCGGCTCCGGCGGCGCTTACGCCCTGGCCGCGGCGCGGGCTTTAATGGCTCATCGGGCTCATAACCCCAAGGATATTTGCCGGGAGGCGATGGGGATTGCAGCGTCGTTGTGTGTTTATACTAATAGTGAGATTGTGATTGAGGAGTTGTGAGTAAAGGAATTTTTTTAACTGCTTTTTTGAGCTTCCTTCACCTTTGAGAAAATGAAGATAAGCCGGCTGTGGACTTGTAAATGTAATTGGATTCATATCATTCAAGGACCATGTAGTTGCTGGGTATGCATGGATAGTATCAGTTTTGCCAAATGGCAGACAGGTAAAGACGCAGACCCGACCCCATCCAAATCAGTAGTTAATCAGATTATGGAAGAGGCAACGCTTAAAGAAACTAAGGGATGGTGGGACCAAATACAAAGTGGTGATTATTCAAAAAAATATAAAAAAGATGGGAGAGCAAATATTAAAGAAAAAGATTGAGT
This sequence comes from Deltaproteobacteria bacterium, assembly GCA_023381945.1. Next base: position 3,762 of record JAMCQY010000360.1, on the reverse strand, counting down.
TGAGCATATTGATAACTAAGTTAGTAATATAGTGAAAGAGCAACTCAAAGAGAAGAAATTATAAATAAAGAGAAAATAGCAAAAGAAAATAATAAAATATATGTCCTAAATGTGGAAGTGATAGGATAGTAAGAAAAGCAAGAACTGGAGTTTATGAGGGAAAAAATTTTTGGGGTTGGAGCAAATTTCCAAAATGCAGAGGAATTATTCCTTATTAAAATTTTGTTCGAAAGTCATATTGTAGGGGCGCACCTGCGTGTGTGCCCTCATTGGGGCGGACACATGGGTCCACCCCTAAAAAATCAAAAAGTTACATAGTAAAAGTGGGCGGCCGTCCCTGGCTGCCCGGTTAAGGCTGGCAGGCACGGAGGCCTGCCCCACCAGTAAGAAATAAAGAAATGGTGGGCAGTGCCCACTACATGGTGCGCAGGGCGCACCCGACATTTTTTGCTTTTGGCTGAAAGCTGACAGCTTAACTTGCCAAGGTTGGCGGGCGAGACGCCCGCCCCACCAAGGTTTTTTATAAAGGACTGGAAATCATGGAATGGCTTAAAGCGCTGCGGGGCGCCGGGGATCAGTTGACCCCCCGGGAGATCGTAGCGGAATTGGATAAATATATTGTCGGCCAGGAGGACGCCAAGAAGTCGGTGGCCATTGCCCTGCGCAACCGCTGGCGGCGGCAGCAGATCCCCGAGGCCCTCAGGGACGAAATCGCGCCCAAGAACATCATCATGATCGGCCCCACCGGCGTGGGCAAGACCGAAATTGCCCGGCGGCTGGCCAAGCTGGCCCAGTCGCCCTTTCTCAAGATCGAGGCCACCAAGTTCACCGAAGTCGGCTACGTCGGCCGCGACGTGGAATCCATGGTCCGGGACCTGATGGAGCTGGCCGTGAACCTGGTAAAGGCCGAAGAGCGGGACAAGGTCCAGGCCAAGGCCGCCGAAGGGGTGGAGGAACGGCTGCTCGATCTGCTGCTTCCCGGAACTGCTCCGGGCCAGGAGGGAGAAAGCGAATCCACCACCCGGGAAAAATTCCGGGCCATGTTGCGGGACGGCAAGCTGGAAGAGCGCTTCGTGGAACTGGAGACCACCCAGCGGACCACCCCGGTGGTGGAGATCTTCTCCGGGGCCGGCATGGAGGAGATGGATTTCAATTTAAAGGATATGCTGGGCAACATCTTCCCCGGCAAGACCAAGCAGCGCCGGGTCAAAGTCTCGGAGGCCCGGGAACTGCTGCTCCAGGAAGAGTCCAGCCGCCTCATCGACATGGACCGGGTGGTGGAGGAGGCCCGGCGCAAGGTGGAGCAGCACGGCATCATCTTCCTGGACGAGATCGACAAGATCGTCGGCCGGGACCACTCCCGCGGCCCGGACGTCTCCCGGGAAGGCGTGCAGCGGGACCTGCTGCCCATCGTCGAAGGCACCACGGTGACCAGCAAATACGGCATGCTGCGCACCGACCACATCCTGTTTATCGCCTCGGGGGCCTTTCACCTGTCCAAGCCCTCGGATCTGATCCCGGAGATGCAGGGGCGCTTTCCCATCCGGGTGGAGCTTCAGTCCCTGGGCGCGGCGGAGTTTGAGCGCATCCTCACCGAGCCGGAGAATGCCCTGATCAAGCAATATCAGGCCCTGATGGAGACGGAAGGCATCCGCCTCAGCTTTGCACCGGAGGCCATCAAGGAAATCGCCGCCCTGGCCACCAAGGTGAACGAGCGCACTGAAAACATCGGGGCTCGGCGGCTCCATACCGTCATGGAGAAGCTGCTGGAGGAGATTTCCTTCACCGCCCCGGAACTGAGCGAGCGGGAGATCACCATCACCGCAGAGTATGTGCGGGAACGGCTGGATAACCTCATCGCGGATGAGGATTTGAGCCGGTACATTTTGTAGCGAAAGGCTAATCTCACGCAAAGTCGCAAAGTCGCAAAGAAAGACGCCAAAAATTTTGAATGATTAATTGAAAAATTCTTGCGCCTTTGCGTCTTGGCGTCTTTGCGTGAGATAAATGTATTTTTTTGCTGAAAGCTGAGAGCTACTAATGAGCGAGGCATACATCAAAAAGGCCGAAATCCTCCTGGAGGCGTTGCCCTACATGCGCCGCTTCCAGGGCCAGACCATGGTGATCAAATATGGCGGCGCGGCGCAATTGGAGCCGGAACTCAAGGCGGCCTTCGCCCGGGATATCACCCTGCTGCAATACCTGGGCATCCTCCCGGTGGTGGTGCATGGCGGCGGCCCCCAGATCGGCAAGGTGCTGGCCCAGATGGACATCCCCACCCGCTTCGTAGAGGGTCACCGGGTCACCGACGAGCGCACCATGGACGTGGTGGAGATGGTCCTGGCCGGCAAGATCAACAAGGAAATCGTCTCAATCATTAATAACGCCGGCGGCGCCGCGGTGGGCCTGAGCGGTAAGGACGGCCGCCTGCTCACCGCCCGGAAACTCAAATTTTACAAACCCCGGGAGGACGAACCGCCGGAGATCATCGACATCGGCCTGGTGGGGGAGGTGACCGCGGTGAACACCGACCTGATCAGGTCCCTGCAAGCCGAACATTTCATCCCGGTCATCGCACCGGTGGGGGTGGGGGACGCGGGTGAGACTTACAACATCAACGCCGACACCGTGGCCGGGGCAGTGGCCAGGGCCGTGGGCGCGGCCAAGCTCATTCTGCTCACCGACGTGCCAGGGGTCCTGGATGAGGAGCAGCAGTTGGTCTCCAGCCTGGACCGGGACCGGGCCCTGATCATGATTGACCAGGGCACCATCAAGGGCGGCATGATCCCCAAGATCAACTGCTGCCTGGAGGCGGTGACCGGCGGCGTGGGCAAGGCCCATATCCTGGACGGCCGCGTGCTTCATTCAGTGCTGCTGGAGATTTTTACGGATACGGGAATTGGGACGGAGATAGTGGGATAAATGCAGGGGTTAGGGGTTAGCAAAAATCCTCCCTAACCCCTGGCCCCTAATCCCTAAACCCTTTTCGACTTAAGTTGCGAGAAAGTCAAATGACAAATACATGGATTGAACGGGCCGATAAGGTAGTCATGCATACTTACGGCCGGCTGCCTTTGGTGTTGGTCAAAGGCCAGGGCTGCCGGGTGTGGGATGATGACGGCAAGGAATACCTCGATTTTGTCGCCGGCTTGGCAGTATGCAACCTGGGCCACTCCCACCCGGAGGTGGCTGCCGCTGCGGCGGCGCAATTGACGCAGTTGGTGCACGTCTCCAACATCTACTACACCACTCCCATGGTGGAGCTGGCGGAGATGTTGGTAACAAATTCCTTTGCGGACCGGGTCTTTTTCGCCAACAGCGGCGCCGAAGCCAACGAAGGGGCCATCAAGCTCTGCCGGCGTTATTCCCATGGTAAATTTGGGGCCGGGCGCCACCGCATCATCAGCGCCCTGAACTCTTTTCATGGCCGGACCCTGGCGACTTTGACCGCCACCGGCCAGGAGAAGTTCCAGAAGGGTTTTGAGCCCTTGCTGGAAGGTTTTTCCTATGTGCCTTTTAATGACTTGAAGGCCCTGACCGACGCCATTGATGACCGGGTCTGCGCCGTGCTGCTGGAGCCCATTCAGGGTGAGGGCGGCGTCTGTATGCCGGACCCGGATTATCTCAAGGGGGTGCGGCGCCTGTGCGATGAGAAAAACCTGCTCCTGGTGTTCGATGAGGTGCAATGCGGCCTGGGCCGCACCGGCCGGTTGTTCGCCTACGAGCATTACGGCATCACGCCCGATATCATGACCCTGGCCA
>JAMCQY010000154.1 GCA_023381945.1 Deltaproteobacteria bacterium | reverse complement strand
TCTCATTGCCGGAAACCGTCAGGCTGCCGTTACTGAGATTGTAAGTGCCGCTGCCAGTGCTGTTGAAACCTATCTGCAGGTTGCCCGTTACCGTGTTGGCGCCCCCGGTTTGCGTAAAGGTGCCGATGCCATTTTTGCCGAGGATTTCCCTACCAGCCGAGAGGGTGCCGCCGCTCATGGTGTAGGTGCCGCTGCTGCCGGAACTGTTCGCCAGGGTTAGGGTGTCGGCTACCGTATGGCTGCCGTTGCTCTGGATGAAGTCGCCGCTGCCGGATCTACCCACAAACTCGTTATCAGAAACCGTCAGACTGCCGCCGCTCAGGTTGTAGGTACCGGAGGAGCCGGCGGCTTTCCCCAGATTGAGCTCGCTGAGGCTGACGCTCCCGCCGGTCTGGTTGAAGGTGGTGAAGTCGAATTGGCCCCCGGTCTGATTAAAAGTGCCGCCATTATTCACATTGACCGTGTTGGTGCTAAGGAGGCCGTGATTTAAATTATACGTGCCGCTGCTGCCTGGGTTGGCCGCCAGGGTCAAGCCGCCGGCTATCGTGTTGGTTCCGCCGTTTTGGATGAAGGTGCCGCTGCCGCTGTAGCCCACATATTCGTTGGCTGCGGTGACGCTGCCGCCATCCAGGTTGTAAGTGCTGGCGTCACCGGCGTTTCTCCCCAGGTAGAGGTCGGTAAAGGCGGCCGCCTCACTGCTTTGGTTAAAGGTGGTGAAATTTAACGTGCCAGCAGTCTGGGTGAAAGTACCGCCGGTGTTCAGGTTGATAATCCCGGCCGTGAGGCTGCCGCCATTGAGCTTATAGATACCGCTGCTGCCGGCGTTCGCCGCCAGGGTCAAGGCGCCGGTTACTGTGTTGTTCCCGCCACTTTGAGTGAAGGTGCCTTTGCCGTTAAAGCCCACGTAGGCATTGGCCGCGGTGACGTTGCCGCCGCTCAGGGTATAGCTGCTATTGGCGCCGGCGTCTTTACCCAGGTACAGGTCGGTGAGAATGGCAGTTCCCCCGGTTTGGTTAAAGGTGGTGAAACTTAACGCGCCGGCGGTCTGCTTGAGCGTGCCTTTACTCAGGTTGATGGTTCCCGCGGTCAGGCTGCCGCCATAGAGGTTATAGTTGCCGGTGCCGCCTTGAAACCCCAGGGTCAGGGTGCCTACCGTGTTGGTACCGCTGTTCAAAGTGTAAGTGGTGGTTCTGCCATTGCCTAACATCAGTTCATGGTTCACCGTATGGCTGCCGCCATTTTGGGTGAAGCTGCCCGCTCCGAAGTTGGCGATATATTCCGAGCCGCGTACCGACAGGGTGCCGCCGCTCAGGGTATAGGAGCCATTGCCGCTGGCATCGCCGATCCACAGGTTGCCGTTCACCGTATGGCTGCCGCCGGTTTGGCTGAAGGTCCCGCCCCCACTGGCAAGATAACCGATATACTCCGTGCCGCGCACCAACAGCGAGCTATCGGCGCCGCTCAGGGAATAGTTGCCATTGCCGCCTGAATTACCCAGGTTAAAGGTGCCGTTTACCGTAATAGCGCCCCCTTGCTGGTTAACGGAGCCGCTGCTATTACTGCCCACGTCGAGGCCGCCGACGGAAAGACTGCCGCTATTCAGGTTATAGGTGCCGCTGCCAGCGCCTAATCCCCCGGAGTAACCCAGAGAAAGGGTGCTGCTCACCGTATGGCTGCCGCCGTCCTGGGTGAAGGTGCCGTGCCCGTTATAGCCGGCGTACTCAGAGGCAGCCGAGAGGCTGCCGGCACTGAGATTATAGTTGCCGGTACCGCCGTTGGCCCCCAGGGTCAGGGTGCTGGCCGTATTGCTGCCGCCGCCCTGGGTGAAGGTGCCGGTCCCCGAGCTGCCGATATATTCGTTGGCCCCCGAGAGGCTGCCGCCGGTCAGATTGTAGGCGCCGCTGCTGCCCGAATCCTGACCCAGGGTGAGGAGACTGTTCACCGTGTTGGTGTAATCACCCTGGTTTAAAGTGGTCCCCGCCCCGGCAGCAGTGGCGCCGACGGTTTCATTGTCATTAGTGATGTCGCTGCCAACCGTGTGGGTGGCACCGTCGTCATAGATGAAATCGGCTTTTGCCAAACCCGGCGGCAGGGTTGCCAGAATCCATAAGGCTGCTGCCAGAAACCGCCAGAACCTGAGAATCCGTTGAGCTTTGCTTTTTTTAAACATGTCTTTCTGCGATTTGGTCTTCGATTGCTTACTTTCGACTCGGGTTAGTCTTCTTTTCAACTGTGTGGGGCGCTACCGCTGGCGCTCCCACCGGTGGCTGAGGGGCTGTTGCTGGCGGCGCCGGCGACGCCGCCGGGTCCGCCTTGGCCTCCTGAATAAGCCGGGCCACCCGTGAGTTCGGCGCCACCGGCTCGATGAGCACCAGGTGCCGGGTATTGATCTTCATGAAATCCGGGCCGTGCCATTCGTTGCCCAGCCGCATCAGCAGGTTCCTGGTTATCTTTTTGTCCGGCTCCACCTGACGCTGTACGTAATAGACCTCATGCAGAGACAGGTAGTTGGAATTTTGATCCCCCAGCTTTCCGAAAAAGATCTGGCCGTTGTCCAAAAAGACGGCCTGATATTCGGTGGGAAACGCCAGGTCGTTGCCGCCGCTGCAACCGGACAGCCAAGCCAGGAAAGCCAGCAGCCCCAATAGGCACTGGATGGCAAGAAGGCGGCGGGCTTGATGGTTTTCTCTTATGATTTGCATCTATCTCTCCCTTTCATTGACTAATACCTAGTTGCGCTCAAATAGGTAATTTATTGTAGGGGCGGACCCATGTGTCCGCCCTGATTGAGGGCGCACACGTGGGTGCGCCCCTACAAAAGACTGTCTTACTTCGATGGGCGCAACTTGGTATAAGCAAAAAGCCCAAACCGGTTCACCCGCTCCTCCGGAATGGTAAACCCATCCGGGCAGCGCTTCCTTGCGCTTTGACTGTTTGGCTAGTTTTGGCTGAATTTTATGCCGGGAAAAATGTTGGCATCAAACCAAATCACTTCATGGCCGGCTGCAGGCAGGGAATCCCATGTGATTAATTACTTCATAATGGTCCTCTGTTTAGAGCTATCTTAATGAGGCACCGAATTTTAGTCAAGGTATTTGTTAAGAAACTTCCAAGCTGGGATGAAACGGACAAAGCATTCTTAGGCTCTTACTCACTTCGTCCCGCGCATCATTGCAGTATTGCTGCTCAAAACTAAAGTTACCCAGTTGGGTTGCCATGAGGCTGTGGATGGCGAACTCCCAGGTCCCCGGGATCCGCAGTTCTCTTGACACGGAGATCATTGCACCTACTTTAATAGGCAGTAACCACTGCCTCTTCCTTCTTAGGCCCTCCGATCTCTTGTCCTCCACTACCCAACCGGGGCCAACTCCGGGAATTAAGGCTTTCAAATCACCTGTTCTCAACATTCGGAAGAGCACCAGGAGCGATCACTACAATTTTAAATAAGGAGATATTCTCATGGCGAAGCCACTGGCAGCCATGCCCGAAGTCAGCCCCCTGGATACCTATAATGAAGCCCTGGTGGCTAATGTCCGGCCGCCGGACTGGATTAACCCCGAGCCTCAACCCCGTTATAACCTGGTGGTCATCGGCGCCGGCACCGCCGGATTGGTGAGCGCCGCCGGCGCCGCCGGCCTGGGGGCCAAAGTGGCCCTGGTGGAGCGCCATCTCTTAGGAGGAGACTGCCTCAATTACGGCTGTGTGCCTTCCAAGGCCATTATCCGCTCTTCCAGAGTCTGTGCCGATATCCGTGATGCCGGCTTGTATGGGCTGAAAGTCTCGAGCCCGGCCGAAGTGGACTTTCCCGCGGTCATGGAACGCATGCGGCGGCTCAGAGCGGGAATAAGCCACCATGACTCAGCCCAACGCTTCCGGGACCTGGGAGTGGATGTTTTCCTGGGCGAGGCCCGGTTTACCGGGCCGGATGCAGTGGAGGCGGGCGGGAAGACTTTGCGCTTTAAGAAGGCGGTCATCGCCACCGGCGGCCGGCCCGTGCATCCACAAGTACCGGGCTTGCAGGAAGCCGGCTATCTGACCAATGAGACGGTCTTCTCTTTGACGGAGCGGCCGGCCCGTCTTCTGGTAATGGGCGGCGGGCCCATCGGCTGCGAATTCTCCCAGGCCTTCCAAAGGTTGGGCTGCCAGGTGACCCTGCTTCATAAGTATGACCATATTATGAACAAAGAAGATGCGGATGCGGCGGAACTCATCCAGAAGATCTTTCAAAAGGACGGTATCAGTCTGATCCTCCATGCCAAGCCTCTCCAGGTTACCAAGACCGAGGCGGGCAAGCTGGTCCAATATGAAAGCGCCGGCCAACAGTGGGAGATCGAGGTTGATGAAATTCTCATCGGCGCCGGCCGGGCCCCCAATGTTGAGGGTCTTAACCTGGAAGCCGCCAGGGTGAAGTATGAAGCCGGGAAAGGCCGGGGCGTGTTGGTCAACGACCGGCTGCAAACCACCAACCATAATATCTTCGCGGCTGGCGACATCTGCCTGCCCTACCAGTTCACCCATCTGGCCGACTCCTCGGCACGAATCGTTATCCAGAACGCCCTGTTCTTCGGCCGCAAGAAGTTTAGCGCCCTGACCATCCCCTGGTGCACCTATACCGACCCGGAAGTGGCTCATGTGGGCCTGAATGCAGCAGGGGCCCAAAAGCAGGGCATCGAGGTCACGACCTTTGTCAAACCTTTAAGCGAGGTGGACCGGGCCATCGTGGACGGGGAGGAAGAAGGGTTCGTAAAGATTCACGTCAAGAAGGGCACCGGCAAGATCCTGGGCGCCACCATCGTGGCCAGCCATGCCGGCGAGATGATCAGCGAGATCACCGCGGCCATGGTGGGCAATATCAGCCTGGGAACCCTGGCCTCAGTCATCCATCCCTATCCCACCCAGGCGGAGGCCATCCGTCAGGCTGGCGACCTGTACAACCGGACCAGACTGACCCCGGGGGTGAAAAGGTTGTTTACCAGATTCCTGGCCTGGCGGCGGTGAAGGAGATGGTCATGAAAAGATCAGCTGCTTTGGCGATGATTTTGGTCCTGAGTTTAAGACTGTCGGCGGTAGCCGAGGAGGAGGGAACGACAATGGCGATTAGAAAGGGAATGCCCCCCATTGATGCCGCGGCGCCAGCCAAAACCGAAACTGCCACCTTCGCCCTGGGCTGATTCTGGGGTCCGGACGCCCGGTTCGGGGTCCTCAAAGGCGTGGTGCGCACCGGGGTAGGATATTCCGGGGGAACCACCAAGAATCCGACTTATCATCATCTGGGCGATCATTCCGAGACCTTGCAGATAGATTTCGATCCCAGGCTGATCTCCTATAAAGAGTTGCTGGCGATTTTTTGGGAGAGCCATAGTCCAGGCACTCCTCCATGGTCCCGGCAATATCAGGTCGCCATTTTCTACCATAACGGCACCCAAAAACGCTGGGCTCTGGAAACGCGCGACCAGGTGGCGGCCAGGCTCAAGGGAGAAGTATTTACCCAGATCCTGCCCGCCGGCGAGTTTTACCTGGCCGAAGACTATCATCAGAAGTACTTCCTGCGACGGGACCCGGTCTTGCTTCAGGAGATGACCCGCATCTATCCTAACCCCAGGGATTTGGCGAGGTCCACCGCGGCGGCGCGGCTGAACGGTTATGTCGCCGGCTACGGCAACAGGGCCGGGCTGGAGACGGAATTGCACCGCCTGGGATTGTCGCCGGCCGGCAATAAAGAACTGCTAAGCCTCGTCTCCAAATCTGGGTCTGCGCGGCCGGCACATGGTTGCCCGCTGCCGCGCTAAGGGTGCCGGAGATCTTTTCCCTGGCCAGGTCTGATTCCTACCTTCATAAGACACCTCGTGGCTGGATTGACATCCGCTATCGAGTTATTAGCTTTATTGCAAGCGCTGCAAGCTGCCGCCCAGTGAATGCGTCAGAAGGAATACCGAGGCGCTCGCGACCGCGCCCGCGCCCGAAAATGAACCGAAAAGACCTCCGGACCGTGGCATATAGAGTTTGCCAAAAATTCTTTCCGATTACTGGTTTTTTAAATCCCCCTAAATCCCCCTTTTTCAAAGGGGGACTTTTTAAAGTAATTCCTTAAGTTCCCCCCTTTGGAAAAGGGGGGTTAGGGGGGATTTTGGTTTTGGACCATGCGCTATAAAGGAAAAAACTTTTGGCAACCGCTATAAGCTGGGAGCAGCACTCTTCCCGGCTTATCGAGCGGGCCGCCGTGCCGCTGGAGTTACCTTTAATTTTATTGACAACACTGCATACCCTGGAGGAAGCTGATGAGCATTTCTCCTTACGCCGGAAAACACGCCGAGCCCTGGATGTTGACCAATATCCCCCGCCTGGTCACCGCCTACTATGCCAATCGCCCCGATCCCGCCGTGCCCGCGCAACGCGTGGCCTTTGGAACCTCCGGGCATCGAGGCTCCTCGCTGGACTACGCCTTCAACGAGGCGCATATTCTGGCGATAACCCAGGCCATCTGCCTCTACCGCCAGCGGCAGAAGATCGACGGACCCTTGTTCTTGGGCATCGATACGCACGCCCTTTCCGAGCCGGCCTTGGCCAGTGCCTTAGAGGTGCTGGCGGCCAACGAGGTCAATGTCATGGTCGATGCGGACTGGGGTTACACGCCGACGCCCGTGGTTTCCCACGCCATTCTCAGCTACAACCGGGGGCGCAGCCAGGGCCTGGCCGACGGCATCGTGATCACGCCTTCGCACAACCCTCCTAAATATGGCGGCTTCAAATACAATCCTCCCCATGGGGGTCCGGCGGAGACCCAGGTAACCCAATGGATCGAACAGCAGGCCAATGCCTTCCTCTCCGACGGGCTGCGCAAGGTGGCGAGAATTCCTTTGGAACGCGCCCGCACGGCCTCCACCACCCATCAGCATCACTTCCTCGACTCCTACGTGAATGATCTCCCGGCAGTGATAGACATGCAGGTAATTCAAGACAGCCAGGTCCACCTGGGGGTGGATCCGCTGGGTGGCGCCAGCGTCGCTTATTATGACGCCATGGCTTCGCGCTACCACCTCAACCTGGAGGTCATAAATCACGCCGTCGATCCCACGTTCCGGTTCATGACGATTGATTGGGACGGCCAAATCCGCATGGATCCGTCCTCGGCTTACGCCATGGCGCGGATGATCGACCTGAAGGAGCGCTTCGCGGTTGCCTTTGCCAGCGACACCGATGCCGATCGCCACGGGATCGTGAGCCACAGCCGGGGATTGCTTCCCCCCAACCATTATCTCTCCGTGGCTATCGCCTACTTATTCGCGAACCGCCAGGAGTGGCCGGCGACGGTGGCCGTGGGCAAGACCCTGGTGAGCAGCAGCATGATAAATCGGGTGGCAGAGCGGCTGAACCGGCGGCTGGTGGAAGTTCCGGTGGGCTTCAAATGGTTCGTGGAGGGGCTCATTGACGGCTCGCTGGGCTTCGGCGGCGAGGAAAGTGCGGGAGCAACCTTTTTGCGCCGTGACGGCAGCGTCTGGACCACAGATAAAGACGGGCTGGTTCCAAACCTGCTGGCGGCAGAGATCACCGCCCGCACTGGCAAAGACCCGGGCGAGCACTACCAGGAACTGACCGCAGAGTTCGGCACCCCGTTCTATACCCGGATTGACGCGCCGGCCACCCCTGAGCAAAAAGCGAGGCTGGCCAAGTTATCTCCTGAAGCCGTCAAGGAGTCGGAACTGGCCGGCGAGCCCATTACTGCCAAGCTGACCAATGCCCCGGGCAATAACGCCCCCATCGGCGGCCTTAAGGTGGTGGCGGCCAGCGGCTGGTTCGCAGCCAGGCCATCCGGCACGGAGAACATTTGCAAAGTCTATGCGGAAAGTTTCAAGGACCAGGCCCATCTGGACACCATAGTGGCTGAGGCCGAGCGGATTGTGGCCAACGCCCTGGCCGGTTCATAGTGCTTTTGCAAGACATCGTGGTATACCTGCGAGCCGGGAACCTGAGGGCCGGAAGAAGCCTGCCGGCTCATAAGGGAGCACGGGCCCCGGCACAATCCGCGGCCTCCGGAAAGTGAGCCATGACTGGAAAGCATGAACTGGTATTCCTGTTCGACGTGGACAACACCCTGCTGAACAACGACCACGTGGAGCGGGATCTGCACCAGCATCTCGCCAGTTACTTAAGCACCCAGGCCCGGGACCGGTATTTCGCAATTTTCGAAGAACTGCGCCAGAGGATCGGCTATGCCGACTACCTGGGAGCCCTCGAACGGTACCGCCTCGAGGCCTTGCATGATCCGCGGGTGCTCAGGATGTCCTGCTGGCTGGTGGACTATCCGTTTGCCCAACGCCTCTACCCCGAGGCGCTGGACGCCGTTGAACATGTGCGTCAATGGGGGGTGCCGGTAATCTTGTCGGATGGCGACGCGGTCTTCCAGCCCCGCAAGATTGAACGGTCGGGTCTGTGGGAGGCCTTTAAGGGCCGGGTGCTCATCTTTGTTCACAAAGAGACTATGCTGGAAGACGTGGAGAGGCTCTATCCTGCTCAACATTACGTGATGGTGGACGACAAGCTGCGTCTCCTGACGGCCATCAAAAAGATCTGGAGACAAGGCGTGACCACCGTATTTGTCAAACAGGGCCATTACGCCAACGACCCCGGAGTGCTGGACCGCTATCCGGCCGCCGACCTCCACCTGGACCATATCCACAACTTGCTGGACTTTAAGCAGGCGGCATTCCTGAAAGGATAAGCCTCGTGGCAGGATCTTCTGAACGCGAAGACCAAGAGCTTAAGACAAGTTTAGGGATAAGGGATAATTATGAGCGATACGTCTATCCTCACGGAAACACCGGCCTGGCAGGCGCTTAAGAAGCATTACGAGGAAATCAGGGGCCTGCATCTACGGCAACTCTTTGCCGGCGATCCCGCCCGGGCCGAAAAATTTGCTGCAAAAGGCGCCGGTCTCCTCCTGGATTACTCCAAAAATCGCCTCACGGCTCAGACCATTAAGTTACTCATCCAGCTCGCCAAGGAACGCAGCGTGGAGGCTCGCCGGGATGCCATGTTCCGGGGAGAAAAGATCAACTTTACGGAGAAGCGAGCCGTTCTGCACGCCGCCTTGCGCGCCCCGAAAGGTGCGTCCATTGTTGTGGACGGCGAAAACGTGGTGCCCCGGGTCCTCGCCGTGTTGGACAAGATGACGGAGTTTGCCGACCGCGTTCGCCGCGGCGCCTGGCTGGGCCATACCGGCAGGCGTATTA
>JAMCQY010000416.1:1304-9239 GCA_023381945.1 Deltaproteobacteria bacterium | reverse complement strand
GCCGCAGAGGAACCTGAACTTGAAAAGCCCGCCGAGCCTGTCAAAGCTCGGAAAAAGGCGAAAGCCGAAGCCATTCCAGAGGCGCCGAAGCCGGCCGTGGAACCGGCTCCTCTCCCGGCGGAGCCCAAAGCACCGCCTGCGGCTTCGGCTCCCCCGGCGACCGATTCCGGCACCGCCCTGAAGCGCCAACGCGGCAAGGCCAGGAAAAAGGAGGTCCCCGCCCGGATCATCAGTCTGCCCACGGAAAAGGTGACGCCGCCGTCTCCGCCGCCCCACTTTGAAATGCCCGCGGAAGGAGGCAGAGCTCGAATAGCTCCGGTCAGGCCCGGAGCAGCAGAGCCCAGGCCCGCGGCCGGCCCGCCCAGGCCTCTGGCTGGAGCAGCCAGGCCGGGCGCGGGTGTGGCCAAGCCTGCGGCAGGCCTCATCAAGCCCGGTCCTATGGAAGAGAAGAAAGAGGTGAAGGGCAAGAAGAAGCCCAAACGCCTCGAAGCCCCTGAGGTGCGGGGAGCCAAACCCGTAAAAAAACGGGAAGTGCGGGAACGGGCCGATCTTTACGGAGTCTCCGAAGGCCAAACCCGCGGGCCGCGGCGCAAGGGCATGAAAAAGGCCATCAAAAAGATGGCCAAAGCCGAAGTGCCGCTGCCCAAGGCTATCAAACGCCGGATCAAGGTGGGCGAATCCATTACCGTGGGCGAACTGGCCAAGCGCATGGGCATCAAGAGCGGCGAGGTCATCAAACAGCTGCTGCAAATGGGGGTGATGGCCAACATCAACTATCCCATTGACTTCGACTCCGCGGTCATCGTGGCCGGTGAGTTCGGCTACGAAGTGGAACATGCCACCATGCAGGAAGAGGAACTACTCGCCATCGGCACCCGGAAGGAGGGCAAGGCCAAACCCAGGCCGCCGGTGGTCACCATCATGGGCCACGTCGACCACGGCAAGACCTCTCTGTTGGACGCCATCCGCGAGACTCGGGTCACCGAGGCCGAAGCCGGGGGTATCACCCAGCACATCGGCGCTTACCACGTAACGTTGCCCGAAGGCCAGGGTGAGGTAGTCTTCCTGGACACCCCGGGTCACGAGGCCTTTACCGCTATGCGGGCCCGGGGAGCCAAGGTCACCGACCTGGTAGTCCTGGTGGTGGCCGCAGATGACGGAGTCATGGAACAGACCGTGGAGGCCATCAACCATGCCAAGGCCGCCGGTGTGCCCCTGGTGGTGGCGGTAAATAAGATCGACAAACCCAATGCCAACCTGGAGCGGGTCAAGCGGGAACTGACCAATCACGGCGTGGTTTCCGAGGAATGGGGCGGTGACGTCCTGTTTGCCGAGGTCTCCGCCAAGAAGCGCATCGGCATCCAGGAACTGCTGGAGAAGATCCTGCTGCAGGCAGAAATCCTCGATCTGATGGCCTCTCCCGAGGTACCGGCCAGTGGCCGCATCATCGAATCCCGGCTGGACAAAGGCCGGGGCCCGCTGGGCACCGTCTTAGTGCTGCAAGGCACGCTGAAGGTGGGTGACTACTTCGTTTGCGGCTCTCAATACGGGCGCGTGCGGGCCATGTTCGACGATCGCGGTCACCGGATGGAAGAGGTGACCCCTGGATTGCCTGTTGAGGTGCAGGGATTTAACGGGGTCGCCGATGCCGGTGACGAGTTCCAGGTATTGGAGGATGAACGCAAGGCCAAACAGATCGCCATGATGCGGCAGCAAAAGCTTAGGGAAGCGACGCTGGCCCGCATCAGCCGAGTGACCCTGGAGAAGCTCTACCAGCAGGTGAAGGAGGGGGCGGTCAAGGAACTGAAGATGGTGCTCAAGGCCGACGTGCACGGCTCCATCGAGGCCCTGGCCAAGGCCCTGTCCGAACTCGGCTCCAAGGAGATCAAGGTTAACCTGATCCACAACGGCATGGGCGAAATCACCGAAAGCGACATCATGCTGGCCTCCGCCTCGGATGCCATCGTGGTGGGCTTCAACGTCCGGGCCAACCCCAAGGCCCAGGCCCTGGCGGAACAGGAACAGGTGGACGTGCGCTACTATGACGTAATTTACAATCTGTTGCAGGATATTCATGACGCCCTGGAGGGACTGCTGGAGCCCATCGTGGAGGAGCGGGTCCTGGGCCGGGCGGAAGTGCGGCAGGTTTTCACTATCTCGAAGATCGGCACCATCGCCGGCTGCATGATCCTGGATGGCAAGGTGGAGCGCAACTCCCTGGCCCGGGTGCTGCGGGGCGGCAAGACCGTCTCCGAAGGCGGCCGGATCACGTCCTTGAAACGCTTCAAAGAAGACGTCAAGGAAGTCCTGGCGGGCTACGAATGCGGCATCGGCATCGACCGGTTCAGCGACTTTAAGGCCGGGGACATCATCGAGGCCTACGTCCAGGAAAAGGTGAAGGCCCAGTTGGAGGCCCTGAACACCAGGCCTCAGAAAGAGGAGTAGGGTAGGGGGGTTACCCTCCAACGCCAGGATACCAGTAATGATTGTCGCGGCGGCTCGCCTGACTATGATCATCCCGGAAAACGATTCGTTGAAGGGAAAACGGAAGATAGTGAAAAGCCTCATTGAAAAGGCGCGGCATAAATTCGATGCGGCCGTCGCCGAAGTGGGCGACAACGACTTGTGGCAGAAGGCCCAGGTAGGCATCGCCCTGGTGGGCAACGATCCGCAATTGCTTGAAGCCCGGATGCAGCAGATCATGAAATTTATCGAGAACCAATACATAGTGGAGATTATCGATTCCCACAAGGAACTCTGTTACTTGAAGGAAGAGTAGAGCGAACCGGCATGAGGCGACAGCGAACCACCAGCGGCCGGCCGCATCGGTTGGCAGAACTCCTCCGGGAGCGCCTGGCCCTGATCCTGCTTCACAAGTGCGCCGATCCCCGGCTTCAGGAACTCACCCTGACCCGGGTGGAAATGAGCGCCGATTTGCGGCAGGCCAAGGTCTATTATGCTTCCCGGCCCCAGGCCGACGAAACTCAGGTGCATCAGGCTCTGGACAAGGCCCATGGCTTTATCAAGCAGGAGGTGGCCCGGGAAAATCTCTTCCGCCTGATGCCGGAAATTTTCTTTTTGCCGGATAAGGGCTTGAATGAGGCCGAACGACTGGAACAATTGTTTCGTGAGGCCGGGATGTCCGGAAAGCGGGGAGAAAATTCGGATAAATAGGTTACGAAAATAGAGGAGAAAGTCATGGGAGCTAAGGCCAAGAAAAAAGAACCGGAGATAATATTTCGGGGTGGAAAGCCTGCGGCCGTCATTCTCGATATCGATGCTTACCAGGAATTGCTGGAACGATTGGAAGATGCCGAAGACTTGAAGATGTTGACCGAAATGCGGAAAAAACCGCTCAAGTTCAAGAAGCTGGAGGATTTTCTAGCGGAGTATGAATATAGTATGCGGGGTTAAAGATTTATGATTGAAGAATGGGTCTCAATATATTGTCCGCACTGTCATAAACATACATCCTTGACCCCAGCTCCTATTGAATATCGAACTCAAGATATGCTTGGGCGGAACCACTGGTGCATACTGGAAAAAAGACGATGACAATGTTTGGTGGATTGGAGTTTGTAATAGCTGTCAAAAGCCAGTCCTTGTTCTCAATGGCGGAATAATAATTTACCCGAATCCATTGCCATCTCCCAGTGATTTTAGAACTCCAGAACATGTTAGGAACGATTGGATGAGGCGAAAATCTGTTTAAGTGTAGAAGCTTATCGAGCTAGTGCCGTCATGGCGCGGAGAGCAATGCAATCTGCATGTCTTGATAAGGGCGCTACAAAAGATAAATTAGTTGGTCAAGTAGCTGAATTATCGGCTAAAGGCGTAATCACTCATGATTTAAAAGAATGGGCAGATGTGGTTCGTTGGGTAGGCAATGATGCGGCTCATCCTGACAAATTGCCCGTAGTCAAAGAGGACGCGGAAGACATTCTCCATTTAGCTGAACAATTTTTGCACGTTATTTATGTTGCTCCTGCCATTGCATTAGAACGTCGAACCAAGCGGGGCAAGTCTTAGTCTTTTTCCCTCCCCCTTGATGGGGGAGGGTTAGGGTGGGGGTGCCAATAATCCCCCTCCCCTTAATCCCCTCCCACCAGGGGAGGGGAAATAATACGAAAGTCTAACTACCATGCTCTCCGGCATACTTTTAGTGGATAAACCCGAAGGACTCAGCTCCTTCGACGTGGTGCGCCGGGTGCGGCGGGTCTTGAAGGAGCGGAAGATTGGCCATTTGGGCACGCTGGACCCCTTTGCCGCCGGGCTGCTGCCTATGTGTTTGGGGGAGGCCACCAAGCTGGCGCCTTACTTGATGCCGGGAGCCAAGACTTACCGGGCGACCCTGAAGTTGGGGGAAGCCACCGACACCCAGGACCTCACTGGCCAGGTGATCTCCCGGTCGGAGGCCTGGCCTGCACCGGAGTTGGTTTATGAGATGGCCGCCAAATTTGTGGGCGAAATTGAGCAGGTGCCGCCCATGCATTCGGCCCGGCATTACCAGGGGCAGCGTCTCTATAAATTGGCCCGGCGGGGTGAAAAGGTCGAGTTGCCCCCCCGATTGGTGACAATCCACAGCCTGGAGGTGGAGGAGGTGAATCTGCCCTGCGTGGTCATTAAGGTGAAGTGCTCCCAGGGGACTTACATCCGCACCCTGGCCGCGGACCTGGGTACGGCCCTGGGTTGCGGGGCGCACCTGACGGCCTTGCGGCGGCTGGAGGTGGGAGCCTTTCGGGTGGAAGAAGCCCTTAGTCTAAGCGAATTGGAGAATATGGGCCATGGAGAGCGGCTGGCCAGGATCATTCCCCTGGCCGAGTGTCTGCCGGAAATGCGGCAGTTAGACGTGGACCCGGAAGAGGCCGGCAGATTGCGCCAGGGGCAGGTTTTGTCCTGGCAGGATGATGATTTTTCGGAGGATGAACCGATGCGCATCATGAGCGCCGGGGAATTGCTGGCCCTGGCGCGGATGCGGCGGCGGGCTTCGCGGCTGTTTCTGGCGCCGGTGCGGGTCTTTGGGACAGTGAACAGCTAGCAGGAAGCAGTGAGCAGTTAGTGCTTTCTGAAGTGGCTCCTTCGATAACAGAGTTAATCATCTTGCCGCAGATGCGGCAGGAAAAAATAAATTGAAGGAAATAGTCAGCCCGCCACGGTAAGCGGCAGCAAAAGAATATCCTGCATTTTTTTAGCTGACCGCAAATCGTCGAGGGCTGACCACAAAAACAAGGAGGAAGTCGTGGGCTTAACTACCGAACAGAAGCAGGAGATTATTGATCGTTACCGGCTGCATAATTCCGATACCGGCTCTCCCGAGGTGCAGGTGGCCATTTTGAGCGAGCGGATCACTTATCTGACGGGTCATTTCAAGACGCACGCCAAGGACCATCACTCCCGTCGGGGTCTGATCAAGCTGGTGGGCCAGCGCCGGCGCCTGTTAAACTACTTGAAAAATAAGGATATTGAACGTTACCGCACCCTGATTGAACAACTCGGTCTCAGGCGGTAGGAGGCTCATCTGACTGATATGCCAAAAACATTTAGCGTAGAAATTGGAGGCCGCGATCTCAGTTTCGAAACGGGCCGTCTGGCCCAACAGGCCAGTGGTTCCGTATTGGTAAGATACGGCGAGAGCACGGTGCTGGTCACCGCGGTGATTGCCGATGAGATGCGGGAAGGCATCGATTTTCTGCCTTTGACTGTGGATTATATGGAGAAGGCCTATGCCGCGGGAAGAGTGCCCGGGGGCTTCTTCCGGCGGGAGATCGGCCGTCCCAGTGAAAAAGAGACCCTGACCTCACGGTTCATCGACCGGCCGCTCAGGCCGCTGTTTCCTAAGGGACTGAAGAACGAGATCCAGATCATTGCCACGGTTTTGTCCGGCGACATGGAAATCGACCCGGATATCGTCGCCTTAAACGGCGCCGCGGCTGCCCTGGAGATCTCGGATATTCCCTTTCAAGGCCCGGTGGCCGCAGTGCGGGTCGGCAAGATCGACGGCCAACTGGTGGTCAACCCTACTAATTCCCAGCAGAAAGAGAGCACCCTCAACCTGATCGTGGCCGGGGCGCCGCAGGGGCTGGTGATGGTGGAGGCCGGGGCCAGTGAAATCTCAGAAGATGAGGTACTGGAGGCCCTGTTCTTCGCCCAAGAGCAACTCAAACCCATCCTGGACTTGATCATCCGGATGCAGGCAGAGGTCGGTTTGGCCAAACGTCCGTCTCCTGAGATCCCGGATTACGGCGAGTTGCCGGAGAAAGTGGCGGCCCTGGCTAAAGACCGTATCCTGGCGGCGGTGCAGACCCCCGAAAAGAAGGCCCGTAATAAGACCATGGCTCTGGTTTTTCAGGAGGTGCTGTCCGACCTGGGTGAAGAGGCACTCGGCCAAGAGAAGATAATCGCCAACTTATTCCAGGATACCAAGAAGAAAGTGGTCCGTAAGATGGTCCTGGACGATCGCCGGCGCATTGATGGCCGCGACTTCATCACGGTCCGGCCCATCAGCGGGGAAGTCGGCATCCTAAGCCGCACCCATGGTTCCGCGGTCTTTACCCGGGGCGAGACCCAGGCCCTGGCCGTGACTACCCTGGGCACTCCATCGGACGAGCAAAAGATCGAGACCCTGGTGGGCGAAACCTTCAAGTCTTTTATGCTGCATTACAACTTCCCGCCCTATTCCGTGGGCGAAACCCGGCCGCTTAGGGGGCCGGGACGCCGGGAGATCGGCCACGGCGCCCTGGCGGAGCGGGCCATCTCCAAGGTGCTGCCGACCGCGGAAGAATTCCCTTACACCATCCGGATTGTCTCGGAAATCCTTTCCTCCAACGGCTCCTCCTCGATGGCCACTATCTGCGGGGCCTCCATGTCCTTGATGGACGCCGGCGTGCCCGTGAAGAGTGCGGTGGCCGGCGTGGCCATGGGCCTTATTAAAGAAGAGGACCGGGTGGCCGTGCTTTCCGACATCCTGGGGGACGAAGACGCCCTGGGTGATATGGATTTCAAAGTGGCCGGCACTGCTGAAGGAATCACCGCGCTGCAGATGGATATCAAGATGACCGGTCTCACCCGGGAGATCATGGGCCAGGCCTTGAGCCAGGCGAAAGCCGCCCGCCTGCATATCCTGGGCGAGATGGAGAAGGTCATCGCTAAACCTTCTCCGACTCTCAAGGAGCACGCTCCCAAGATCATCGTGCTGACCATCAATCCTGATAAGATCCGGGAAGTCATCGGACCGGGCGGCAAGATGGTGAAGAGCATCGTGGCCGCCACCGGCGTCAAGATCGACATCGAAGACGACGGGCGGATCCACATCTCTTCGGCGGATCAGAAGGCGGCTAACGAAGCCATCCGCATGATTAATGAGATCACCGCTGAGGCGGAGATCGGCAAGGTCTACCACGGCGTGGTGAAGAAAATCATGGATTTCGGGGCCTTCGTGGAGATTTTGCCCGGCACCGACGGTCTGGTGCACATCTCGGAGTTGGCGCACGAACGGGTGAAAAACGTCACCGATGTCTTAAACGAAGGCGATGAAGTGGATGTCAAAGTCCTGGACGTTGACCGCCAGGGCAAGATTCGCTTGTCTCGCCGGGTCCTGCTGCCGGTGCCGGAGGGGGTGACGCCCCGGGAGCCGGAGGCCAGGCCGAGTAGGTCGGATAGAGAGAGAAGGCCGGGACGTGCACCAAAAAAGCGTTCTGAATAACGGCCTCAGGGTAGTCACCCAAGATCTGCCCTACTTCCAATCGGTAGCTGTGGGGGTGTGGCTCAATGTGGGCTCCAGGGATGAGACCCGGGAGGAGAACGGGCTCAGCCACTTCCTGGAGCACATGGCCTTCAAAGGCACCCCCAGGCGCACCGCCTTCGAAATCGCCCGGGAGATCGACCAGATCGGCGGCTCCTGCAACGCCTTTACCAGCAAGGAACAGACTTGCTTCC
>JAMCQY010000416.1:0-1283 GCA_023381945.1 Deltaproteobacteria bacterium | reverse complement strand
TATGATGCTGCATTCGCTCTTTGAGGCCGAAGACCTGGAAAAAGAGCGGCAGGTCATCCTCGAGGAGATCTACGCCCAGGACGACAATCCCGAGGATCAGGTGCAGGTCGGCTTCAGCAGCCACTTTTGGGGCGATAATCCCTTGGGCCGGCCCATCTTGGGGGAAGCCGGGCACATTATCGCGGTGACCCGGCAGGAACTGCTGGCCTACCGGCATGCTACCCATCGTCCGGAAGAGACGGTGGTAGCGGCGGTGGGCCGGGTCGATCATCAACAGCTGGTGGACCTGGTGGCCAATCACTTCCAGGGTTTCAGCAATGGCTCGCCACCGCGGCCGCGGCGCCAGGTGCGCTCCTTTCCCGGGGTCTACCACATTTCCCGGGACTTGGAGCAGGTTTACGCCTGTCTCGGCACCCGGGGCCTGGCCGCGGGTGATGCTCGCCGCTTCACGGCCACCATGCTCCAATTGCTGCTGGGCGGCAACATGAGCTCCCGCCTCTTCCAGGTGATCCGCGAGCAGTTGGGGCTGGCCTACAGTATATACGCCTTTCTCAGTTTTTTCAGCGACACCGGCCTGTTGGGCATTTCCGCCGGAGTGAGCCCGAAAAATGTCGAGCCCTTGCTGGCCGCGATTAATCGAGAATTAAAGAGGCTGAAGGATGAGCCCGTACCGGACGCGGAACTCCAGGCGGCCCGGGAATATATGCGCAGTTCTATTTATTTGGGCGCGGAAGACCTGGATCACCTGATGATGCGCCTGGCCAAGAACGAAATCCATTTCGGCCACTACATTCCTCTGGAGGAGATCGTGAGCGGCTTAATGCAGGTCACCCCGGCCGACATCCAGGAATTGGCCGGTGAACTTTGCCGGTCCGAAAACTGGGCCGTGACCCTGTTGGGGCCAGCGGCTCCGGAGGTCCGAGGTTATCTTGATTTTTAACCTCAGGCCAAGGCGCAAGTTTATACTTGCAGTAACCTATTTCAAAACCGGTTTCAGGCAATGAAGACATCTCAACCAATAAAAGATTAAAACACGCAGGTTTTAAAGTCCCCCTTTGAAAAAGGGGGATTTAGGGGGATTTCAGTGAGTTATATAAATCCCCCTCAGCCCCCCTTTTTTCAAAGGGGGGTGAAAAACCCAAGCTCTGGCTTCTTTATTTGGCTAAAGATAGACATATAGCGATTGCCAAAAATAATTTCTTGTAGGGGCGCACCCGCGTGTGCGCCCTCCTGCGGGCGGACACATGGGTCCGCCCCTACAATCCATCGGGTTATCGGAAAAA
>JAMCQY010000386.1 GCA_023381945.1 Deltaproteobacteria bacterium | reverse complement strand
ATGAGAAGAGCGGTTGGCCTGATATTGCTGATGGTATTAGGGCTGTGGGGCTGCGCCGAAACCAATTCAAGCGGGGTAGTAAACCGCGCCGCCCTGTGCGCCATGTGCGGCGCTTCGGTAAGCCCCGACTATTTCTATTATTCGGCCGACCGCTCCATGGGTCCGACGAACAGATAGCTTTCGGCCTGCAACGGTCTGCAAAGATCAGGCCGGGGAATTGGGAAATGCAAGGTACGGCGCGGTTCATTTCCTGACCCAAGCAGGTGAAGGCGCGCCTCCTAGATTTTCCTGCCTCCACGCTTTAGATAAACCATCAAGATGGCCAGGGCCGCGGGCGTGACCCCGGAGATGCGGGCTGCCTGGCCCAGCGAGCGCGGCCGGACTTCCTGCAATTTTTCCCGCACTTCCATGGACAATCCCGGGACCCCGTCATAGTCGAAGTCCGGCGGGATGCGGCGACCTTCGCCCTGGGAGAATTTTTTGGCGGAGTCCTCCTGCCGCCGGATGTAGCCCTCGTATTTGTGCTTGATCTCCAACTGCTCCATCACCACCGCCGGCACTGGGGGCTCCTCTCCGGCCAGTTGGTAAAGGGTGGGCAGGTCCAATTGGGGCCGTTTGACCAGGTTTAGAAAGGGCGTGGGCTCCTTCAACGGCGCGCTGCCCCGGCTGGTGAGCGCCGCATTGACTTCCGCCGAGGGATAAACCCGGCGGCCGGCCAGGCGAGCCTCTTCTTCCTGCAGGAGCCGCTGCTTTTCGTGCAAACGGTCCAGGGCCTCCCGACCCACCAAACCCAGATCATGGCCCCACTCGGTCAGGCGCTGATCGGCATTATCTTCCCGGAGCAGCAGGCGGTATTCGGCCCGGGAGGTGAAAAGCCGGTAAGGTTCCCGGGTGCCCCGGGTCACCAGGTCATCCACCAGGACCGCCAGGTAGGCCTGCGAGCGGTGCGGCAGAAAGGGCGGCCGCCCCAAGACTTGACAGGCGGCGTTGATTCCGGCCCAGAGGCCTTGGCCGGCAGCCTCCTCGTAGCCCGAGGTGCCGTTGATCTGCCCGGCCAGAAAGAGCCCCTTGATCAGCTTGGTCTCCAGGGTGGGCTGCAGTTGCAAAGGGTCCACGTAATCATACTCGATGGCGTAGGCCGGCCGCATGACCTCGACTTCCTCCAAACCCGGGACGGTTCGGAACAGCTCCAACTGCAGTTCCACCGGCAGGCAATTGCCCAGGCCCTTGGCGTAGATTTCGGCCGTATGCAGACCCTCGGGCTCCAGGGTCACCTGATGGCTGGCCTTGTCCGGGAAACGCATCACCTTGTCTTCCAATGAGGGACAATAGCGGGCGCTGATCCCCTGGATCGAGCCGTTGTACAAGGGCGACAGGTGGATGTTGTCTTTGATGACTTTATGCGTGACTCGATTAGTGTGGGTGACGAAGCAAGAGACCTGCTCCCGGGGACCGTTCGTGCTGCGCCAGGAGAAGGGGCGGGGCCGGGAATCACCCTCCAACCGGCCCATGCCATGGAGATCGATGCTGCCGGCCCTAAGCCGCGGCGGCGTGCCGGTTTTCAGCCGTCCCATGCGGAATCCCAGCTCCTTGAGGTGGGCCGCCAGGGAAGTCGAGGCGAACTCCCCGGCCCGGCCGGCCGGGATGCGGACCTCACCAATGTGGATCAGGCCATTCAAAAAGGTGCCGGTGGTGATGAGCACGGTCCGGGCCCGGTAGGCCAGTCCCAGGGTCTCCATCACCCCCACCACCCGGCCATCCTCCACCAGGAGCCGTTCCACCATGGCTTCGCGCAGTTCTATGCGGCTCTCTTGCTCCAGGCGGGCCTTCATGGCCAGGCGGTAGGCCTGCTTGTCGCACTGAACCCGGGTGCCGCGGACCGCCGGCCCTTTGGAGAGGTTCAGGGTGCGGAACTGGATACCGGTCAGGTCCGCCAATTCCCCCATGGCCCCGCCCAGGGCGTCAATCTCTTTGACCACGTGGCCCTTGGCCAGGCCCCCCACCGCCGGGTTGCAGGCCATCTGGGCCATGGTGTCGAGATTGAGATTGAAGAGGAGCACTCCAAGTCCCATGCGGGCCGCAGCCAGGGCAGCTTCGCAGCCGGCGTGGCCCGCCCCGATGATGATTAGATCATATTCTTTGGAATAAAAGGCCATGGTGGAGTTTTCGACCTTGAATTACAGTCGCGAGATGATTACTAAACCGTCATTCACTTCTGGTTGAGGAGGAGATTATGGTTCATCCTGTCCAAACAGCAGATCCGGAACATGAGGCACATCGCACCTATAAGACCTTGGAGCCGGAAGGCGAGGTGGCAGTGGTGCAACGTCCTGAAGGCAAAATAAAAATAGTCTTTTACACTTGCAGCGGCGAGAAAAGAGACTGCCATTCCGAGATGGTCCTGGACCACCGCAACGCCTTCGATCTGGCCATGGAAATCCTGCAGCACGCCTACCGTCTGGGCCAGGGCATTGACTGAAATAGTCAGTAGCCAGTGGTCAGGAGTCAGTAAATGAAAAGCTCGCGGAATTTTTTTAAAATTGACTACTGGCTACTGGCCACTATCTATCCATTTCCACTTCCCGCACCAGATCAATAAATTCCGGAGATTCGCCGTAAACCTTCATGGCCTTCTGGTAATCGACCCAGGTCTGCCACAGGGCCACCCACTCGCGGTTGTGCCAGTAGTAAGGGCTCTCCTGGCCTGTTTCGGTGATCCGCAGAAAGTCCTCATACTCTTCCTGGCAAAAGGCGCACAGCCGAAAAGGCCCGGAATAGCGTTTGTACATCTCGGTGGTGTCGAATTGGATGCCGCAGCGGGCGCAACGGGCCATGCAGCGGGTGCACTGCACCACCTTGCGCACCGCTTCAGTCTTCTTGGCCTTGTCCACCCGCGCCTTTTTTTTCTGTTCGAGCTTGATGCGGTCTTCTATATCGATGACTTTGGTCATGTCTGGCCTCGAATGGGGGGTTGGGATTAACCTGACACGCTACTTATTTCCATCTCTTTAAGCGCTTCCTGTATCCTCTCCAACTCTTTGTCGTCTATTCCCCATAATCCTGCACCAACTTTGTCAATTTTCATTTCTAATGCTGCAATCGTTTCTGTTTTATTTTTAAGCGCAGCTTCGTGGCATTGTTCAGAAAGATTCGACAAATCCATGTGAAGTTTATTTTGCTCATCAAATTGGGGCATTTTAAGGTATTCGAGAATGTGCGTGGAAATTTGAGTGCTCAAGGTGTAAGTTTTAACAATAAATCGAGCGATTGCAGAGTTCAAAACAGCACAGAGATAATGCGCCGCGTCCTTTTTTTCAAAGGGGACCAGCATTAATTTATGGTCCGGAATCACCACGTTATTCTTGACATAATTAAGGGAATGCGAG
This sequence comes from Deltaproteobacteria bacterium, assembly GCA_023381945.1. The sequence goes on along the minus strand of JAMCQY010000386.1, from coordinate 5,906 downwards.
CCCAAAACTGCGCTAGTCAATCCTTGAGCAATTTCTTTAAATACCACTTTATACGGCGATAGCAGAAAATCTCCGGTTTCAAAAAGGGCATAGAAGTCCAACTCCTTCCTGGATAAATCGTACATCTTTCGTCGAGACAAATATTCCCGCATTTCATGGAAATAAGCATAGGTTTTCGGATATTTTCTTTTTAAAGTCTGTTCCTCAATAGCCGCATCACCTTGGTGCGGGAAGACTATGGCGAACTGGGGCGAGCATTTCCACCGTTCCGTATCACGTCCTCTTAACAAAGGATAAATTAAGCCACTCTCAAATCCCCACTGTTTTTCGGGGATGGTCTTATCCTTAGAAAACTCGGTGGTGTTTCTGGCAAAAATCAAATTTGGCTTGGACTTGAGAACTTCCAACCAAAAGATGCCGTTGCCGCCCCGGGTATCGCATCCTTTCCAGGCGCGATAAGATTGTTTTCCATTTTGAACCTTATCAACCGTCGCCTTTTCCACCTTGGCCGGCAAGATTATCCAGGGGCTTTCAAGACTGGCAACGGGATAAGCGTTTCTCTGAAAGCGGCTTGTAATCAACTTAACTTGATCAAGGGGCTGATCGCTTAATGGAGTAATTCTTGATTGCTTTTTCCAGACAATATACGGAACCGGGTATTGGGTAGCCCTCTTTGACAAGCTGGCAATGATGGTGGCAGTTCGATTGGTCGCACCCTCAAAAGGTTGAACAACAGTTAAATCATCCACCCGGTGAATTTCTATTCTTTTAAACCACGAGATTTGAAATCTTCTGAACCCTACTCCCGCATCTTTTGACTGAAAAACACTTTGGTTAATGACAAAGCCAAGTTTCCCGGTCTCCTTGAGAAAATTGTCCATGGCGGCATAAGTGAAAATCATGGCCAGATCGGTGTTTCCTTTGGCAAATCGGGCTCTCCAGCCCCCCTTGGGAAAAAGTTTATATTTATCCCAGATGGCGGCCGTATCTTCTCGATAAGAAGATGGCAAATTTTCGTAAGAAACCCAAGGCGGATTCCCGGCTATATAATCAACTTTTCCTACAAATAAAGGCGCAAAGGCGTTTTTAATTATACGAGCCCAAATGCCATTTTGATTATTATTATTGAGTAATTGAAGTTTATCATAAAGTTCGAGATGCAATTGTCTCCCATCTATAGGTAGGTTCTCTCCTTGACAACGCTGGATAAATTCCTCCCCCCCATAACGGTGACGCACGCAAAATTCCATGGTATCGGCATACTTATTAATTAGTGTGCGAGAGGTGGCAATATCCACCGGGATATTAAAATCTCCCGCCGAGGTCTTTATTTTCATGGCTTTCCCATGAGCGCCGATGAACAAATCTCCGTATGCCATGGGGGTCAAGACGGAGTCACACAAATAAACCGGGATTTCAACGCCTGAAGCAAATTTAAGAAGATCACGAATTGCCATTAGATAGTTGGTTCGAGCCGCCATGACTGCCAGGGGATTGAGGTCAAACCCAATAATATTCTTAAGAATTTTATCTACAAGTTCAGCCTCTCCAAAACCACAGGCATGGCGGTGCTCCTCAAACCATGCCTTAATCCGATTTATTGTCATCACTAAAAAAGTGCCGGAGCCGCAAGCAGGATCAAGTAAGCGCTTGTCGGGGTCGCCGTCATAGCCGATTTCGTTCAAGACGTGTTCCGCTAACCAATCGGGAGTATAATACTCGCCCAGGTCATGACGAACTTTTTTGGGGAAGAGCTCTTGATAAAGTTTTTTTAGCAGGTCACGACTTTCGGCAGGCTCGACACTGAGAGTAGTTGGGTCATATTGATCTAACGTATTTAAGAGATTCTTAACCAATTCGGCCAAATGTTCGTCCCAAGCGTCTAAATACCAAGAGAATATGTCACCTTCAAGGAAGTTCGTGATACCCAGTTGCGACCAGATGCCCCCCTGCTCGATAAACTCCATTTCATGCTTTAGTTTTTCAGACGTAGGAGCACCGGCACATTTCTTAATTATCGAAACCCCAAGCGGGGAAAACGATGAGGCGATCTCGGCGGCAAGGAATTTCATAAAGAGGGCATAGTAGGAATGAACAGAAAATAGCAATTCAGCCGGTTTTGCCTCAGAAATACCATAATGCCCGGCGAGCGTATTTATTTTTTCATTACTGCCCTCAACATCATAACCGCATACTTCCCCGAAAAGTATTTTCCATTGATCAAAAAAGGTAAGGGTTTTCTTACTTTTAGTCTGCGTTATTACTTGATAGATTACGCGGATATACTTTTCTGCAAGGTTGCTTTCTGCTCCAAAATCACCTACTAGATGGTCAGGCGTGAAAGACTTCCCCTTCGCCCCCAGAGAGACCAATGCTCGCAGAAGTCTTTCCACCGTGTGAGGTGTGGCAGGGTGAGGGTTTTCTACTTCAAATTTATTACTCCGATAGCGAACAAAGATGAGGTTATTTCCATCGCAGCCCACTCCGAAAAGTCTCTCCGAGGCGATTTTTTCTTCTTTTTTAAAATCTATAAAGCGCTGTTTGATCTGTTGAACGATAGCCTTAGCACCCGGTGAATTAGGGTCAGCCCCAATCTTGCCAACTCCCTTTGAGTCTTTATATTCGATGATCACCCCGCCATATTTTGAATCAATCCGCCCACCTGCTAAGCCATATTCATGCCGCCCTTTGACCTTAATTTCGGCTTTTTTAAGGAAATCATCTATTAATTTATTGCACTCATGGCGAACGTCTTCTTCAGATTTGGCCCACCCAACTATATTTTTCATTTCCTGGGAAAGGGCCGTTGAACTGTCATGAATCAACTTTTCGATGTTTTTTTCGAATGTCATCCGGCCTCCGAAATGCTTCCCGCTTTTTTCATTCCGGATAAAACCCTTTTAATTAGGCCCTACACTACAACTCAAGGATAACAGTAGGGCAAGACCGGGTCAAGAGATGGATTGACCACTATTCCTCTTCCGGTTCTTCCGTCTCCCGTTCCAGGTCCAGGTTGAACAGCCGCCGCACCAGGTTCAGTTCCTGGTGGGGGCTTTTCTTCATACTGTGGTCGCGTTTGAGGAAAATGATGGGATCATGGAGCAGCTTCTGAGTGACGGAGCCCAGCAGCACCGAAAGATGCCGGCGCTGCTCCTCGTTGACCGGGCCCAAATGGTTCAAAGTCTTTTGGAGCTCCGCGTCGCAGATGGCCGCGGCCTTCTCCTTGAGGGCGATGATGGTGGGATAGACCTCCAGGGTTTGAAGCCATTCCTGAAATTTCAGGGTTTCGGCGTTCACCAGGCGCTCGGCCCGGGCCGCCTCCTGCTGGCGGCGCTGCCAGCCCTGTTCCACCACTTCCTGCAGGTCGTCGATATTGTAGAGATAGACGTTGTCCAGATCGTTGATGGCTGGGTCCAGGTCCCGGGGCACGGCGATGTCGATGAGGAACAAGGGGCGTTGCTTGCGGCGGCGCATGGCGGCCCGCAACTGGTCCCGCCTCAGGAGATAGTTTGGGGAGCCGGTGGAACTGATGATGATGTCGGCCCGCAGCAGCTGGGTCTCCAATTCCTCGAGGGAAACGGCCTCGCCCCGGAAGCGTTCGGCCAGGCGCAGGCCCCGCTCCAGGGTGCGGTTGGCCACGATGATGCCGCCCACTTTCTGGGATTGGAGGTGTTCCAGGGCCAGTTCGGCCATCTCGCCGGCGCCCACCAGCAGCACCATCATGCCGGCCAGTTCGCCGAAGATCTTCCGGGCCAGGCTGACGGCGGCATAGCTGACGCTGACGGCGTGGTCGCCGATGCCGGTCTCGGTACGCACCCGTTTGGCTACCGAAAAGGTCTTGTGCAGCAGCCGGTTCAGGATGGGGCCGGTGGCCTGCTGCTGGGTAGCCTGACGGTAGGCCTCTTTGATCTGCCCCAGAATCTGGGGCTCGCCCAACACCATGGAGTCCAGGCTGGCCGCCACCCGGAAGACATGATGCACCGCTTCGGTCCCTCGGTGCACGTAAAAGGAGGCCGCCAGGGTTTCGGGCGAGATCTCCGGGACCCCGGAGAGGAAGGTGCGCAGACGCGCCTCGGCCGGCTCCGAATCCTTCGCCACGCAAAGCAGCTCCACCCGGTTGCAGGTGCTGTAGAGGATGATCTCCGCCAGTTCCGGGAAGTCCTTGAGGCTCTGGTAGGCCTGGCGCAGATCCGGGATGAGGGCGGCCAGTTTTTCCCGTAATTCTACCGAGGCAGTCTTATGATTGACGCCGACTAGCAGGAGATTCATGGTTGAACGAACTTGGAGAAATTGTGGTAACCCGACATCCACAGGTTAGCGCCCACAAAGGTAATGAACAGCACCATAAAGCCCAAGATGGCCAGCCAGGCGGCGCGCCGCCCGCGCCAGCCCACCGCGAGGCGTTCATGCAGCAGCACTGCGTAGATCAGCCAGGCGAACAGGGTCAGGATTTCCTTGGGATCCCAGGACCAGATGCGCCCCAAGGTGTGCTGGGCGTACAGGGAACCGGTGATCATACCAAGGGTGAGCAGCGGAAAACCGATGGTGAGGCACCAGTAATTCAGGGTGTCCAATTGTTTCAAGGACGGCAGCCGCCGGTAAAAAAAGCCGAAGCGCTTGGCCTTAAGCTGGCGCTCCTGGATCAGATAAAAGACGCCGCCCAGGCAGTTCAGAGTAAGGGCGGCAAAGCCCGCCAGGGCCAGAAGAATATGGGTCGCCAACCAGAAGCCTTGCAACAAGGGGGAAACAGCCCCGGCTTCGCCCTGGGGCAAGACAATGGCTCCGTAAATCATCAAGGCCGCCAGAGGCCCCACCAGGGCCCCCAGGACCCGGATGGGAAAGCGCCAATTGAAGAGCAGAAAGGCGGCTACCAAGACCCAATCGAAGACCAGCAAGGCCCCGCCGAACACCGCTACGGGCAGATAGCCGTAAACCCAGGTGCGGCTTATGAGGACCAGGGTATGGCAAGCGAAGCCGGCGGCCATGGTCCAGGCGCCAACGCGGGTTAGGGGTTCCCACTGAACCAGGAAATAGGCCAGCCATAAAGCGGTAGCGCCGAAATAGGCCAGCAGGGCAAGATAGAGCAGATATTCAGTCATAAGAGCTAATAGATTCAAGGGTCTAGCTAATTATTATATCACAAGGATCCACCAATCTCAGAAACCCCCTCCTGAGATTCTCATTCCGAAACGGACTTGAGGTTTTGTTGTAAATCAATGCGGTGCCAGTTGAACACGGTTAAGATATTGGAAAAGTCATCGGTCCACATGGGAGCGCCATTTCCCGGCAGAGGCTGCCAACGGTGATCGGCGGCCAGGGGGGCCAAAATCTGCGGCTGCCGGGCCATTACCACCCATATGGAGCCAACCTTGAAATCCCCGGCCGCGGTCAAATCGCGGTCATCCTGCACCAGGCAGGCCAGCCCGGCATCCTGAGCCAGGTTGGCCAACACCGGCTTCAGGTCCAGATAACGATTGCTGATATGAAAGGCCAGCACCCCCTCGTTCTTTAGTTTGGACAGGTAGAGGCCGAGGGCTTCCCGGGTGACAAGATGCAGAGGGATGGCATCAGAACTGAAGGCGTCGAGGATAAACAGATTGTATTGGGCCGGAGGGGCCGCCTGCAATGACAGACGGGCATCACCCAGAACCACCTTAACTTTTGCCGGGCAATATTCCAAATAAGTAAAATAACCCCGTTCCCGGGCCACCTGCTCCATCATTGGGTCGATCTCATAAAAAGTAAAATGCTGCCCCGGCTTGGCATAGGAAGCAATGGACCCGGTACCCAACCCGATAATACCCACTTCCCCCCAGGGATTGGCGCTGGCATACGCTGCAAAGATTTGTCCTAAGGGTCCGGCACGGTGAAAATAAAAGAGGGGTTCCAGACGCTGGCTTGGCTTC
>JAMCQY010000333.1 GCA_023381945.1 Deltaproteobacteria bacterium | reverse complement strand
GAAAGATTGTGTTACAATGGGCCATAGTCCGAAATCTCCTTTCTGTTTAGTGAGTTATGGCTAACTCATTCTAACAGAATCCTGGAGTTTTCGGACTTTTTTTAATCAGTTAACCGGACAGCACTGATTTTTGATAAAAGACGTTAGCATTTGTTTGATCTCAACGGTTCTTTGGGAAAGTTTTTCATAATCAGAGTCTTTCAATATGCATAGATCATGAGAAAGCAAAAGATGATATTCCAATTCGCTGCCGAGCCCATGGCAATATGGAGAAATCTCGAAAAATCTGCAGCGCTGTTTCTGCCGCAACCTTCAGCAATGTTTGCGGGAATAGAGGCGCAGGAACGGCGAAGCTGGCTTATCAAGCTATACAACTCATCCTTTGGAAAATCTACTGTCGCTTTATAAATTTCCAAAGTTAGCTGATGGCTCTTCTGCCAGACCTTTTGTTTTCTGAAATCTTTCATCTTTTGCTGTTGGTTTTAGCTGACCGCTGATAGCTGAAAGCTGACAGCTATTTGGGCTTTACTGACCACTGGCCACTGACTACTGGCCACTGCTCTCCCCGGCCTTCTGGATCACGGCAATAAAGGCATCCTCCAGGCTGGGGCGGACCGGCTCGATAGGGCGCCGCAGGGCGAGGTTATGCTCTTTCAAGGTTGCTTCGATATCCCGCTCTCCTGCCTTAGGCTCGGTTACGGCCACATGCAGCCCGTCACCGAAGACCGCGGCCTCGACTGTGCCGGGTAATTTTTTGATGAGATTCAGAGCGGCGTCGAGATCATCCGGATGCACCGCCAGAATAGTCTCCTTCACTTCCGCTTTCAATTCCCGCGGGGTGCCCTGGGCCACGATCCGTCCTTTGAAGATGAGCACCAGCCGGTCGCAGAACTCGGCCTCCTCCATGTAATGGGTGGTCACCAGGATGGTCACCCCCTGGGCCGCCATGGCGTAGATCAGGTCCCAGAAATTGCGCCGCGAGATGGGGTCCACCCCGCTGGTGGCTTCATCCAGGAAGAGGATGGAGGGCTCGTGAATGATGGCGGAGGCCAGGGCCAGGCGCTGCTTGAGACCCAGAGGCAACGTGCGGGTCAGGGCGTGACGCCGCTCCTCCAAGCCCACCAGTTGGAGGACCTCGGTGATCCGCTCTCTCAGCCGCTCACGAGGCAGGCCATAAACCCCGCCGAAGAAGTTCAGGTTCTCTTCGGCGGTCAAGTCTTCATAGAGGGAAAAACGCTGGGACATATAGCCGATATGTTGTTTGATGCGGTCGGACTCCCGGATGATGTCGAAGCCGCCCACCCGGCCCTCGCCGCTGGTGGGCAGCAGCAGACCGTTGAGCATGCGGATGGTGGTGGATTTGCCTGCACCGTTGGGTCCCAGAAAGCCGAAGATCTCCCCCCGCTTCACTTCAAAGCTGATGCTGTCCACCGCCTTAAAGCCATTGAAATGGCGGGAGAGATTATTGACGACTATGGCCGGTTCGGTTGGCATGGTTTCGGGTTCATTATAAGGCGTCATAAACGCGGGTGGTTTACCTTTATGTTGAGAAAATCTTCTAATCGGAAGAATGACGCCAGAGCTTACAAAAATCCTTATCATATTGGGCACATAATGATGGCACAATTAATCTTAATAAAATCGGAGTCATTAGTGTGGTGATGAAAGCCAGAAGGACAAGGATGGTGAACTGTGACTGGGTCAATAAAGGTGCCTGGATTACCCCCGTTTGGGTCATGATAAAATTAAGGGAAAGCACTGCATTAGCCACGACGAGTAACACCTCACCCCGGCCATTCATGCCCACGCCAATGACTATCGCTTCCCGCCAATTCCGCAGGATCAGGAGGGGCAGGCCGCACCCTGCCACTTTTCCCAGCATTGCGACCAATACTATGGCTCCGAGAAATCCCCAATCCTTAGCCGTCAAGTTCAGGGAAATATGAAATGAGAGGCTGGCGAAAAAAATTGGCCCCAAAAACCCATGGATGGCGTTATAGAACTGGTTATGCAATTTTTGGTGCAGTGCAGGCTCAACAACTCCCTCCCGGACAAACTGCCCCGCTAAAAAAGCCCCGACAATGATATGGAGGCCTGCTTTTTCCGCCAGAAAACCCATGATCAAGGCAGCTATCAGGGCAAAAGTATATCCCTTGGCTTCTTCGTCTTTTAAGCGGCGGATAAGCTTGGGCATCAGGAGATGGCCCACCAAGATGGCGCCCCCAATAAAGGCAATCACTTTGAGGAATAGCAGGACGATCATGGTCGAGTCTACCTGGCCGGTTTTGGCCATGCCGGCAAGCAGTGAAAATGCCACCAGCGCCAGGATGTCATCAATGATGGCTGCTCCAATGATAATATGGCCGACTTTGGACCGGTGAATTTCCATATCCTGCAGGACCCGGGCCCCGACGGCCAGAGAGGTTACCGACAGACCTACGGCGATAAACAGAGACTGGAACACGGTAGCCCCGAACAGGTGGGCCACTCCATATCCTGCCGCAAAGGGAAAAAGAAAGCCGGCTACGGCTGCTGCCAGGGCTAACCAAAAGTGTTCCAAGAGTTTGTGGGGGTCCATCTCCATGCCGGAATAAAACATGAGGAAGAAAACCCCTAAATCCGCCAAGATGGTCATCCCCTCCCGGGATTGAACCCAGCCCAGGAGGGGTGGTCCTAAGATCAAGCCGGCCAGCAATTCCCCCAATAACCGGGGCATACCGCCCCGCCGGAAAAGATCTCCAAACAGCCAGGCAACCAGTAAGATTAATACAATATTTATAATAATTTCTGGTTCCATCAGTCACCTGGGAGATAAAGAGAGGCCGAATGAAATAACGTTTCACAAAGTCGTAGTAGGGTCAGAAAATTACATCTCTTAAAAACTATGGCTGGTTTGGTTGGCATTATCTTAAGAATTCAATATAAGAACTGCTATGCGTGCTGATTTTCGGCGTAGGCCGCCCTATATTTCTTTTTGGTGCGTAGGACGCACCCTTCGTGCTGCCATGAAGTTGAACATGTAGAATCGCCGCCCTCGGCGGTTCGTGCGCCGGCGAGGGCGCCGGCGCTACATTTTTCCCTTTCGCCCTTTGCCTTTCGCCTTTTATTCCTCCTGCTTCCGCACAATCTGCACGAACAAATCCTCCAGGTTGGGCTCCGCCGGGACGATGTTGACCTCGGTAAGTCCAGCCTTTTCCAGGGCTTCCTGCACCGGGCCGGCGGCCTTCTCGGCGCTCTCCACCGTCAGCATCAGGTGGTCGCCCATGGCCAGGGATTGTTGCACCAGGGGGTGGCCGCTCAGGACCTTCCGCGCCTCGCGCATATCCGAGGCCCGGGCCTCCAGCAGCTCACCGCTGAAGGAGGCCTTGATGGCCTTGGGAGTATCGACTACTAAAAGCTTGCCGTGATGAATAAGACCTACCCGATGCGCCCGCTCGGCCTCATCCATATAGGCGGTGCTCAGGAAAATGGTGAGGCCGCCCCCCAGGAGGCGGTAGAGGATCTCCCAAAATTCCCGGCGGGAGATCGGGTCCACCCCGAAGGTAGGCTCATCCAGGAACAGGACCCTGGGGGTGTGGATCAGGGCGCAGACCAGCCCCAGTTTTTGGCGCATGCCTCCGGAAAGATTGCGGGCCAGCCGGTCAGTGAAGGGGGTGAGATCGGAAAAACCCAGCAGTTCCGGCATCCGCTTATCGCGCTCGGCCCGCTTCACCCGGTAAATGTCAGCATAAAAGGCAATGTTTTCCGCCACCGTCAGGTCGTCATAGAGCCCGAAACGCTGGGGCATGTAGCCGATCTGCTCCTTGATGCGCTCGGCTTCTTTGACGGTGTCGAATCCCAAGACCTCGGCCCGGCCTTCGTCCGGGTCCATAATGCCCACCAGCAGACGCATGGTCGTGGTCTTGCCCGCCGCGTCCGGCCCCACCAGGGCGAAGGCCTCGCCGTAAGGCACCGAAAGACTGAAGTGATCCACCGCCACCAGGTCGCCGAAGCGCCGGGTCAGCCCTTCGGCCCGGATGGCCTGGTCACTATTTTGGGAACTGCTGGTCCGGCTGGCTGTCAAGGAAGATAACCGCTTCCGCCGGCATGCCCGGCTTCAGGTCATAATTGAGATTTTGGGCCCTGATCTTGGTGCGGTACACCAGGGTGACCCGCTCCTTGTAGGTCTCAACCGTCTTGGGGGTGAATTCGGCCTTGGAGTTGATGAAAGAGACCCAGGCTGGATATTTTTTACCGGGGTAGGCATCTGTGGTGATTTCCGCCTTCATGCCGAACTTGACCTTGGCCAGGTCGGTTTCCGGAATGTACCCTTCGAAGTAGATATTATCCATATCCCCCAGGGTGAGCACCGGAGAACCCACCGCCGCGGTCATGCCCGGCTCCATGGGGCGCACCAGGACCACGCCGTTCACCGGGGAAGAAATGGTCGCGTAGCCCAGCCGGGTCTGCGCCAATTCCAGCGAGGCCACCGCGGCTTTATACTGTTCCCGGGCCTGGTTGATGTCCTCGACCCGGTAACCTTCCTTACGCAGGCTCAATTCCTCCTGGGCATTCTTGAAAGCTTCCTTGGCCTGGAGGTAGTCCGACAGGAACTTATCCCTGGTCTGGGCCGCCACCACCTGGCGCGATAAGAGGTTTTCGTAGCGCTCATATTCGATTTTCTTGTTATCCAGGTCCGCTTTGGCCTTGCCCACCTGGGCCTCCGCCTCTTTGATCTCCTGAGAGCGGTAGCCGGTAGTAAGCTTGGTGAGATTGGCCTTGGCCGCCTGCATATCGGCCCGGGCCCGGTCCACTTCGTCCTGCAAATCCTTGGCCTCCAGCCCGGCCGCCTTTTGGCCTGTGCTGACCCAGTCGCCTTCTTGAAAGAAGACGTACTCGATGATCCCGGAAACCTTGAAGGATAGATCGGTCTCAGTGGCTTCCATATGCCCTTGCAGGCGCAAGAGGTCCTTGGGTTGCCGGCCCTCCCACCAGAACACTGAATAAACCACCGCGGCCACCACCGCCAGGATAACCAAAATCCCGATGATGAGCTTGCGTCTTCCCGTCATCTGCTTCTCCCACGGCTGCTGGCACCCATCAAGCTACTTCAGGGCCTCAGGTTGAAGCCTATTCTACCTGTAAAAAATCCTTATGGCAAAACATACGCCGAGAATTGGGGGAAGAAATTTGGTACATCGAGGCGCTGAGGAGTCGGGAACCGGCAGAGATTTGTGCAATTTGTATTTAATTGAGTTCTGGTTACTTCCGGGCTAAGATTTGCTTGGTCGTCAGGAAATTTAGCCAACGGCCTCTCCACCGCCTGTTATAGATGGATTAAGGGAGAGGAGGATAATTGAATGCCCGAATGCATGCCTTTAACCCGCCAGATGCTGCATAACCCCATCGGCCTGCGCGTTGATGATCCGGATCTCGATTTTCCGCAGGCCGAAAAACTGGCCCGCCAGAAGGCGAAGGAGGTCTGCGATGAGCCCATGCTGCTGGCCTGGTTCGACCGAGTAAAAGGCGTTTTTTCTCCGAACATCACCTGTTGCCGTGAAGACAAACCTTCCTGGCTGACTTATGCCGAATCCCGGGGCGGGAATATTGTCATCAGCATTAATGATGAAGATTATGTCTTTGTTTTTCGAGGCTCTGCAGACTGAGGCGGCAGAATTGGCGGGCATCAGCCGGTTCCAAAGTGGCGGCCAGGGGACAGCCGCCCCACCCTCTTCCCTGGTGGGCAGTCCTTCTTGCCCGCCATCCCTGACTTTGGCTGAATGCTGAAAGCTGAGCGCTGATAGCTCTAATTTATCTGCCGTAATAGCCGGTGATGGCGGCGGTTCCAAGGATTTTGCCTTCCATCGCCTTCTTCAAGTCCGCCCAGCCGGAGGTGGGCTTCAGGTCCAGTGTCGGCAGGCTCAAGGCATAAAGAGTGACTACATAGGGATGGTCGCCGGTGCCTTTGGGGGGTTGGGGGCCGCCGTAGCTCAGCTCGCCCCAGGAGTTTGCCAACTCAACTGCGCCTTTCGGCATTTTCTTGCCCGAGGCGCCTTCCGGTAAGGAGGTGGTGTCGGCTGGAATGTCGGCTACCAGCCAGTGCACCCAGTTGCGGGCCACCGGGTGGGGATCGATGATGGTCAGGGCAAAGGATTTAGTGCCGGAAGGCGCACCGGACCAGGCCAGGGGCAGGGACAGGTTCTTGCCGCCGGCCCCCGGCATGACATATTTCTGTGGTATCTTACCGCCATCACTAAAGGCGCTGGATGAAAGCTGCATGGCATGACCTCCCGAGATCTGGCCGATAAGCATAAAAAAAACTAAAAAAATTCCACCCCAAAAGATTTTTTTCATTAGCAGCCTCACGATGGTCAGGCTAATTTTCTGGAAATGCGAAGAGTTATTAAGAACATTCCCGTCCATGACCGCCGTCATCTGGATTTTTGCCTTTCCAAATAGAGTTTCAAGGCTACCGCGGCGTTATGCGCCTCGTCTTTGGAACCGTAGACCAGGGTGACATCGCCCTCCTGAACCTTGTCCCGGAGAATTCCAACTTCCTTTCCTTTTCTTTCCAGTTCAGCCCAGTACTTTTGGCAAAACTTCTCCCATTTTTGGGGATCGTGACCGAACCACTTGCGCAGCTCCGGACTGGGGGCTACCTCCTTAAGCCAGAGGTCTATGGCCACCTCCTCCTTGCTCAAGCCACGGGGCCAGAGACGCTCCACCAGCACCCGGAAGCCGTCATCTTCTGCGGGGGGTTTATAGGCTCTTTTTGCGTTGATCATATTTACCTCAATAAAATGCGTCACCCCTCCTGGCGTTCATTAGCTTTCCTCCAACCGCCTTCTGACATAGTCGGCCCACTGGCTGGCGGGATTCAGTTCCAGGTACCGCCTCCAGTGAACCTTGGCCCCGCGCAGATCCCCAACGCCCTCCAATACCATAGCCAAGTTAAAATGGGCGTCGGCGAACTCGCCGTCCACCTGAATGGCTTTCTGGTAGAACACTGCGGCGCTGGCCAGCTCCCCCCGGCCTTCCAAAAGATTAGCCAGGTTGTAATTGCCTTCCACGTGGTCGGGGTTGATACCCAGGGCCTGGAGATAGCGAGCCGCGGCCGATGTCTCGGAACCGGAGAGGTACAGGAGGTTCCCCAGGTTCACCAAGGCGTCCACGTGCTCCGGCATGGCGGCCAAGATGGTCTCATATTTCTGCCGGGCCTCCTGCAGCCGTCCCTCGTCCTCATCTTCCAATGCCTGGAAGAACAGGTCCTCAAAGGTATCGGTCGGCAGGGGAATGGGGGCCTCCTCCCGCAGATCAAAATCGATGCACCTCTGTCCTTCGGGAGTGAACTGCTGCCGGTCCTTACCCAGGATGAGCCGGTTCCGCTGAAGGGAGATGCGCACCTCCGCCAAAGGCTGTTTGAGGCCCGGCATCATCTGCCGCAGCTTCTCCACGCATTTCCTGATCTTCGCCAGCGAGACCCCCTGCCGCCGCAGCTCCCGTACCGTGCGGAAGGCCACCAGGGCCTGAAAATCGAACCATAAGCTGCCCTTGCTCTTTTCCTGGTGAGGAATCAGGCCCTTGCGGTCCCAATAGCGTACCTGGCTCTCGGAGATGCCCAAAAGGCGGGAGATTTCCCGCTGGTCATAGAGCTTCTTCACTTAGCAGCCTCTCGAAAGCCGGAGTCCGGTCTCAGTCTTCACCCGGTGAACAGGGTAAAGGGACTTCGGCCTGGCGGTTCAGGCGCGAGATATTGGGCCTTAGGGTGATTAACGGGAGCGATCTGGCTGGCGTCGGTGAAGTTGAGGACCCAAGCAATGTTACGGAATTCTTTCTGAACCCAGCGTAGGTCCTCATCCGTGACGACCGTTGCCCGGCTGCACCTCGGGCAGCATTCACGAGCGCTTCCGGAGTGTTGCATAAAACCGTTATCTTCTACCTAACAAAGTTCAATATAGGCACGGTCTTTGCTGGGGGCAAGGGCAAGGAAAACCGTTGGTAATTTTTGTCGGCTAAATTATTTCAAGATTTCTGCAAGCTTGTCGAAAGATTGACTCCAGCCCTCGCGAGCTGCTTCGAGGTTTTCGCCCGCCGGTATGCCGAGGTGATGCAAAGTCATTTTTGTCTTACCATCTTGCTCCTCGAAAGTTACCGTCACCATGAGCTCCAGTGGCCAGTCTCCGGCCATGCCATATTGCGCAGCCGGGACAATATTTCCTTTCTCGTCCGTAAAGCTGTCGGTCACGACAATTTTTTCCTGAGGAACGATGGCGCGATAGACGCCGCCACCCCAATAATCTTTGCCATCAGGCGATCGCATGCAATAGAGATATTTTCCTCCGACACGCAGATCGATCTTGGCATAAGGCGCCGTAAACCCTTTGGGACCCCACCAGCGCTTCATCTGTTCAGGGTTTGTCCAGGCTTCCCAGAGGCGCGCTCGCGGCGCCTCAAAGATGCGCTCGATGACGAGTTCCGAATCATTACGGCTTTTTCCCGGCATGGTCTTTTCCTTATTATTTTTGGCTTATTTCGAGATTAATATCATTCGTAGGGTGCGTCTCGCGCGCTAAGAATGGTGCGTAGGACGCACCCTACTAAATTTTTCGCGTCTTTGGGCCTTTGCGTGAGTTAATCTTTTCCCAGCAGCGGCAATTAAATCACCCGTCTCCGGTCTTCGGTCTCCCGTCCCTAAAAAGCCATGTCCGGGGCCCAGATCTCGCAGACCTTGCCCACCAGTTCATCTCCGGGCTTCAGGGTCTTTTTCCCCGGCTCCCAACCCGCCGGGGTCGCTTCGCCTTCATGCTCCTTGACATACTGGCAGGCCCGGAGCTGGCGAATCATCTCGCCGACATTGCGGCCCACCGCCGGGGCCAGCACCTCCATGGCCTGGAGGTTGCCTTCCGGGTCAATGAGGTAGCGGCCCCGGATATCCACGCCATTTTCCTCGTCATAAACCCCGTAGGCCTCGCCGATGCGTCCACCGGGGTCCGACAGCATGGGATAGGGCAGGCCCCCCGGAATAATCTTCGATAGCTCGCCTTCCTGCCAGACCTTGTGGGTAAAGGGGCTGTCCACACTGATAGCCAGCACCTCGGCCCCCAATTCCTGGATCTCAGGGTATTTGGCGGCAACTGCCGTCAATTCCGTGGGTCAGACAAAGGTGAAGTCTCCGGGATAAAAGTAGAGCAAGACCCACTTGCCGCGATAATCGTCCAGACTTACGGACTTGATCTCCCCGTTGACATAGCCCTTGGTCTGAAATTCAGGGGCCGCTTTGCCAATCCGCGCGGTCATCTGGAAATCCTCCTTTGTGGCTTCAGATCCACTTTTTCTTTTTGAAATAGCGG
>JAMCQY010000069.1:367-9347 GCA_023381945.1 Deltaproteobacteria bacterium | reverse complement strand
CTTGGGCCTTTCCGGGGCCAGAAAGAAATCAAACTGGTCCTCCAGAAGTTCGTCAAAAGAACACTGGTGACAATGCCGGGTTTGCATGAGCTGGCACTTCTGCCGCCCCTTAAAGTGTTGCCGCATTTTCCCTTCCCAGGGGACCGTGACGGCCTTCTTGCCTGGCGGACGTTTAACTTCCTGGCGATTGGCCAGATGCTGCGCGGCAGTTTCTCTCATGACCCGGTCGAAATCGCAAGATAGACAATCGAAATCACGATCGCATATCTTGAAGTCGATGACCCCGGCTTCCATCCAGATACACGGCTTTTTGCCCTCGATGAATTGTTTTGCCATTGATCATACCTCTCAGGCCACACTTTGCCCTGGAGGGACAGGGTGTCTGGAAATTACCCTCCAGTTTTCCTGTTTGCCGGTTTTCATCCGGCTTTCTTCCACTTCGCCACCGGCAGAAAACCCTTTCTGGTCAGGTTTTGCAGGAAAAACTCTTGGACCAGCGGCCGCCAGCCTAAGTCCGGATAGTGGCCATACAAGTCATCGATGACGGTGCCGCCATCCGGCAGGGTTAAGCCGGCCCTGGCGTCCATCAGGTTCATTAAGCGGTGAGACTCTTCATCTATCCAGGTGACATTGGCCTCACCGGAAAGTAGTTTTTCCAAATTGCGTTGGAGATTGTTGGGCCTGACCGTAAAGAGCCAGCCTTCCCCATAAGGATCGTCGTGAATCAGCTTGGGCTGCTGGCGAACCTTGGAATTGGTGGCCTCCACCGCGCCATCCACCGGCGCCTCAAAAGAGGCCTTGCGTCCCTGCCTCATCACGGCCATGCAGAGGTGATCCTGATAATAGACCTTGCCGACTTCGGGAAATTTAATATCGTCTGCCGGACCCAGGATTTTTTGGGAAAAGTCGTCAGTCTTCGGGGGCATGCTCTCCTCACTTTCCAATACTGCCCAGGCATGACCCCGGTGCAGATAATAAGTGTCAGTGGGGACCCGAAAACCAAAGACCTCGACCATTTTCTCAAAATTATTCATTAGATCGCCCTCCTTTGAGGTTTGCTCTATGAAAAGCAATGAATGTGCCAATTCTATGTCATTATATAACTAATGGAATTAACTATAAATTTAGCTAAACCCCAATATCGTTGACCTTATTATCTTTGTCGGATAAATCCACAGAGAATTCTCTGTAGCAGGTTATCATATTGATATTAATGAATAATTATTTTGTTGGAAATTCCTACGATAAAAAATGGGGTCGTGCAGATCAAAAAGGAATTAGGCTCGGCCAAGGAGCGACTCTCCCAGGTTAGGGGCTCCTGCACCATGGCAACTTGTATTATTTCTCCAATTGTTTGGCCGCCGCGGTGGCTGCGGACTTTTGGCGCCGTTCGCTCAGGCTCTGGGTGATGACATAGAACACCGGCACAAAGGGGATGGCGAGCAGGGTGGAGGAGAGCATGCCCCCGAAGACTACCGTGCCGATGGCCTGCTGGCTGGCGGCCCCGGCGCCGCTGGCCTTCATCAGTGGCACTACCCCGAGTATGAAGGCGAAAGAGGTCATGACTATGGGGCGGAAACGGCGGCGGGTGGCCTCCACCGCGGCGTCAGCGATGGACATGCCCTCGGCGTGCAGCTCACGGGCGAACTCCACCACCAGGATGGCGTTCTTGCTGGCCAGGGCGATCATCAGCACCAGGCCCACCTGGGTGTAGAGGTTATTGTCGAAGCCCCGGGAGATGAGGCCCAGGATGACCCCCACCAGGGCGATGGGCACCACGAGGATGACCGCGGCGGGGTTGGTCCAACTTTCGTATTGGGCGGCCAGGACCAGGAAGACCAGGATGATGGCCAGGGCATAAATGAAATAGGCCTGATTGCCCACTTGCTTTTCCTGGTAGGCGGTGGCCGTCCAGTCATAAGAGATGCCTGCAGGCAGGTTATTTTTGGCCACCTGCTCCATGAGATTCAGGGCCTGCCCGGAGCTGAAGCCCGGGGCGGCAGCCCCGAACACCGGCACCGCAGGATAGAGATTATAACGGGTAACCAATTCGGAGCCCAGCATGCGCTTGATATCCAAGAGGGTGCCCAGCGGCACCATTTCGCCTTTATTATTGCGGACGTAGAGGGCTTTGATGTCCTCGGTGTTCAGGCGATAGGGGGCGGCGGCCTGCACGTAAACCTGGTAGGACTGGTTGAACTTGTTGAACAGATTGACGTAAGCCGAACCCAGATAGGCCTGGAGCGTGTTGAAGACGTTATTTAACGGAATCCCCAGGGACTGCGCCTTGGTCCGGTCGATATCCAGATAAAGCTGAGGGCTGCGGGCGCTGAAGGAGGTGGTAACCCCCTGCAGGCTGGACTGGGCGTGGGCCGCCCGGATAAGTTCCATGCTGCCGGCATCCAGTTCAGACAGCCCCAGCCCGCGCCGGTCCTCCACCATCATCTGAAAGCCGCCGCTTTGTCCCAGACCGCTGATGGGCGGCGGCACCAACACGGCAAACTCCGCTTCTTGCAAGCCGTGCAGTTTTTTGGTCAGGTTCGCGATAATATGCTCCTGACTCAAGGCAGGGCCGCGCTTGTCATACGGCTCATAGGTGACAAAGGTGCTGAACATCGTGGAGACGTTGGCGGCGTCCAGCATGGACAGGCCGCCGATGGTCACCCAGGAAGAAACCCCTGGAGTCTTACGGACCAGCGCATCGACTCTGCGGGAAGCCTCCCGAACCCGCTGTTGCGAGGCTCCTTCTGGCAGGATGCCTACGACAATGGCATAGCCCTGGTCTTCCTCGGGCAGAAAGCCGGTGGGATGCGCGGCGAAAAGCCAGCCGCCCAGGCCGATAATCAGAAAAAAGACCAGGGCCATGAGCCCGGGACGCTCCACCATCCAACGCACCAAGGCGACATAAGCCTGTTCCACTACCCCGTAGACCCGGTTGAAGCCGCGATAGAAGGCGTTGGGCTGCTTATTCGGATCCTTGGGGCGCAGATAGAGCGCGCACTGGGCCGGCTTGAGGGTCAAGGCGTTCAGGGCGCTGATGATGGCAGTGGCGGCGATCACCAGGGCGAACTGGCGAAAGAGCTGGCCGGTGATGCCCGGCATGAAGGCGGCCGGCAGAAACACCGAAGTGAGCACCAGGGTGATGCCCATCACCGGGCCGGTCATTTCGCTCATGGCCTTGACCGCGGCATCGTGGGGGGAAAGCCCCACCTCAATATAATGCGAAGCATTTTCGACAATGACGATGGCATCGTCCACCACAATGCCGATGGCCAGAATCAGGGCGAACAGGGTCATCAGGTTGACCGTGAAACCGAGCAGGGCCATGGCGGCAAAGGCGCCGATGATGGTCACCGGCACGGTGGTGGCCGGCACCAGAGTGGCGCGCCAGTTCTGGAGGAAAACCATGATGACGATAAGCACCAGGATGCCGGCTTCGTAGAGAGTGTGGTACACCGCATCGATGGCCTGGCTGATAAACTCTGTGGTATCGTAATAAATGCCGAATTTCAGCCCCTCCGGAAAATCCTTGCTCATCTCCGCCATGGCTTTCCGCACGCTCTGCCCGACATTGATGGCGTTGGCGCCGGGCTGAGAATAGATCAGGATATGGGCCGCCTGGTGGCCGCTGAGTCCGGCAAAATTGCTGTACATCTGCTGGCTAAGTTCCACCCGGGCCAGGTCCTTCACGCGGACGATCTGGGCGGCCTCAGCCTCGCTACCGCGTGCCGTTTTGATAATGATCTCTTCGAACTGTTTGACATCCGAGAGTCTGCCCAAGGCGTTGATGGTGAACTGAAAATCCTGCGTAGCCGGCATCGGCGGCCCGCCGAGTTTGCCGGCCACCACCTGGACGTTTTGCTGCTGGATGGCGTTAACCACGTCCATCGTAGTCAACTGGTAGTATTGCAGCTTGTTGGGGTCCAGCCAGACGCGCATGCTGTAAGAACCGGCGCCGATGACCTTGACCTGGCCGACCCCGGGGAGACGGGCCAGGGGGTATTGCAGGTTGATCATGGCATAATTGGACAGGTAGGTCTCATCAAAGCGCTCATCGTCCGAGTACAGGCTGACCACCTGGAGGATATTAGTGGAGACCTGCTTCACGGAGACGCCTTGGGCCTGAACAGTTTCAGGCAGCAGGGATAAAGCGCCGTTGACGCAATTCTGCACCAGGGCCAGGGAGGTATCGAGATCGGTGCCCACCGCGAAGGTGACGGTTAAACAGTAACTGCCGTCGCTGCCGCTGGTGGAATTCATGTACAAAGAGTTTTTGACCCCGTTTACCGCCTGCTCGATGGGGATGCCCACGGTGGTGGCGATGACTTCTGCGCTGGCGCCCGGATACATCGTGGTCACCTGAATCGTGGGTGGAACAATCTCGGGATACTGCGACACCGGCAGCTTATACAGGCAAACCACGCCAAGAATGATGGTTACGATGGCGATCACGTTGGCGAAGATGGGGCGTTCTATGAAAAAATTGGAGATCATGAGGCAGCCTTCTTGGGATTGGGCTTGCCAGGAGTTTTGGCCCCTTCGGTCCCGGTGTGGCCGGTGCTTTTTTCAGGGGTCACCTGCCGTCCGGGGATGGCCCGCAACAGGCCGGAAACCACCACCCACTCCCCCCCTTTCAGGCCTTCCGTGACAACACGGTCTTTTCCATCCAAAACGCCGAGTTTCACCGGACGGCGCTCCACGATGTTCTTGTCATTAACCAGGCGGACAAAGGGACCCATCTGATCATAAGCAATGGCCACATCCGGGACCAACAAGGCCTCTCTTTTCTCGTCCAGCGGCGCTTTTACGCGGGCGAACATGCCCGGCAGGATGACGGTATCAGGATTGGGGACGATGGCCCGCAATTGCAGAGTGCCGGTGGTGGCATTGAGGGAGATGCCGGCAAAATCGAGGTAACCCTTATGGGGATATTCGGGCTCATCGGCCAGGCCGACGCGCACCGGGTGCTTGCCATTCTGGGCTTCCTCCGCCGGCTTGGGATTCTTGCCCCTGACCTTTAGCAAGTCTTGCTCATTAATATTGAAATAGATATAGATGGGATCGATCTGGTTGATCTCGGCGAGCAGGGTGGGGTCGAGGCCGCCCACCAGGGTGCCGGGGTCCTTGAGATGGCGGCCCATACGGCCGTTAAAAGGCGCGACGATCCTGGTATAGCTCAGATTGAGTTTGGCCAGGATAACCTGGGCCTGAGCGGCCTTGAGCCCTGCCAGTCGAGAGTCCCGCTCGTAGTGCCAGCGGTCCACGTCGGTTTGGGCCGCGGCATCCTGCTTCACCAGCCCGGAGTACCGGGCAAATTCGGTTTGGGCATGCTCCAGTTGGGCCTTTTCTGCCAATACCTGCGCTTCGGCCTTCTGCAGTTGGGCTTGATACTGTTCTTGTTGAATGATGAAGAGCGGCTGGCCCTTTTTCACCTGGTCGCCGTCTTTGAACAGGACCTTTTCCAGGAAGCCTTCCACCCGGGCTTTGAGCGGCACAGTGTTATAAGCCACGGCGTTGCCGGTGAATTCCAGGTAATCGGTCACTTGCTTTCTAAGGGGCTGACTTACCGTCACTTTGGGGGGCGGCGGCGGCGCATAGACGTTGCGGTCGCCGCAGGCCATAACCAGGACTAATAACGCCACCGCGAGGAGCGCTGCCGGAAGGCTGCGGCGGATTTTGCTTATCTCTCTATCAACCATGGTTTGAATTCCTTTGGGTCAGTTTCCTCTTTAATTCAATTTTGCCGATCAATGTTTTGCTAAACGAGATTTTAACTTACGAAGATTATCTGCGTAACACACTCGATAGCTGCCAAATGGGTGGGACATCGAAGTGGGAATTTCACACCAACCTTTAACATCCCCTCCTGCCTCAATTAAATCTGATGCGGCGAAAACAAATTCCAATGTATCAGTAAAGAAAGTGATAGCATCAAATCCACTGCTATAGTCTCTATAATCAAAACTAGGAGGGCTGCCATGAACATAATGGTTCCGACAATTCACTGCTTCATCTGTCACAGGAAAAAGGTCTGGAAATCGATCTACCACTTTATCAATTAAAAACTTACACCAATAGTTTTTTATTTTGCCTCCAATAATAACAAGCCCTACTGAACTGGTTAGGCTTTTTCGAAGCCCCATTTTGGGAAAATATTTAAAGCTTACCATTGCGGCAGCCGGATATCAGACTTGGCTTGCTCCGGGGCCGGCGGCAGGGCCACCGGGGTCAGCAGTTTGCCCCAATTGGTGCGTTTGGCCATGGCTTCTTTGACGGAGTCCGGCACGACATCCTGGCCCTCCCGGAGCTGCCAGCCGCCGCCCATGGCCCGGTACATCGCCACCAGGTTGCTGGAGATGTCTCCCAAGGTGCTGGCGAGACTGTCCTGGTAAATCAGGAGGTTTTGCTCGGCCGTGAGCACCGTGGTGAAATCCGTGATCCCCTGGCGATATTGCAGCGTGGCCAGATCGACGGACCGCTGCGCAGCATTGGTGGCTCCCACCAATTTCTGAGCCCGCTGCTGCGCCTTTAAGAACCCGATCAAGGCATTCTCCACCTCTTGCTGGGCCTGGAGCACGGTGTTCTGATAAGTGATGAGCAATTCCTGGAGGCGGGCGTCCTGGAATCGCACCTGGTTGGTGATCTGGCCGTAATTAAAGAGATTCCATTGGAAGGCCGGCCCGAAGGTGCCGGTGCGGCTGCGCCAGTCGAACATATTACTCAGGACAAAGGGCGGCACATCGGCAGCCTGGAGCCCGAAGGTGCCGCTCAAGGAGAAAGCCGGGTAAAGATTGGCTTTGGCCACGCCAATCTGGGCGCTTTGGGCGGCGGCCCGATACTCGGCACTGCGGATATCCGGCCGGCGGCGAAGCAAATCCGCCGGAATGCCGACGGCCACCTGGAGCGGCGGGGAGGGAATTTCCGATTTTTTCCCCAGAAACTCCTTTAAATCAGTGGGCGGCATGCCCATAAGCACACTGAGGGCGTTCTGGGCCTGCCGCCATTGAGCTTCTAAAGTAGGGATGCTGGCCTCGGTGCCGTCCAGTACGGTCTGGGCCTGCTCCACGTCCCGTTTCGAAGTGGTGCCGCCTTTCCAGCGCGCCGTGGCAATCTGTAAACTGCGCTTCTGAATCTCCACATTCTGGCGGGCAATCACCAGCCGCTTTTCCAGGGTCCGCAAGGAAATGTAAGTGTTGGCCACGTCACCGGTGAGGCTGACCAGGGCGTTGTCATAATCGGCCACTGCGGCCATGAGGCTGGCATCAGCGGACTCGACGGCCCGGCGAAACTTGCCCCAGAAGTCGATTTCCCAATTGGCGCTCACCCCGACCTGGGAGGCCCAGAAATTGACCGGCGACCCTGGTGCGACTAATGGACTCGTTTCACTGAGACGCTCTTTTTGGAGTGAACCTTTGGCTTGTTGGCTTTGCGGATACAGTTCGCCAACTGCGATGCCCAATTGGGCCCGGGCTGCCAGGACCCGCACTCCGGCAATGCGCAAGGTCAGGTTTTGCTGGTAGGCGTTGCCGATGAGCTTATCGAGGACCGGGTCGTTGAAGGACCGCCACCAGTCCCGGTAATCATCGGCCTTGGTGGTTACCTGCTTGTATCCCGAGGCCTCCAGCCACCGGGGCATGCTGTCGGCCTCAGGTTTCACGAAATCCGGCCCCACCTTGACACACCCCGAGGCCAGGAAGAGGGCAACCAGCAAAATTCCACTAAATTTGTTATAGCTCATTCGATTCCGTCCACGGCCTGCCACGTGTCTAATTGCTAGGTTCTGTAAATTACCGAAAGGGCATTAGATTTTCATGCTTATCTACTCTTACCATGGCATCAGACTAAAATTACTGGCAGGCTTGACAATCTCTCCAGGCCGCCGGTTGGCGATTTGGACAAATTGGTGGGACCAGTCCGTGACTACATCCTGGGCGTTGCCATACCACGTGAAGCCCTTCAGGTCGATGGGCCGGGCTACGGCATATTCTTTGTCGGCGAACATGGCCAGCGTCTCGCCGGTGTTGGAATCTCTGACCCTGGCTTCAAAGGCCACGGCACTTTGGGCTTCCGCTCCCCGTTCCAATACCGCCGCGGCCACTCCTGAGCCATAGGGGCCGGCGATTTTTATGGCATTGAGCAATACCTTGCTCGGTACCAACTCCGTAAGGGCCAACTGTAAGGTTAGAGAGCCTCTCTCCGGGGCCGGGACCACCTGGACGCGGTGCTGCGGGTCATTCCGAAAGGCGGTGATGAATTGGTTTCGCATGAAGGCCGCCATGTTCCGGGCGTCCTGTCGCATCTGATCGGCGCGGATGCTCTGCTGCCACCAGGCAGCCTGAATAAGGTAATCGGTATTCACCGGAGCGACATAAATGGTCCGGTATTGACGCCAGTTGAACGCCAGTTGACCCCTTGTTTGATCCAGGCCTTGTTGAAGGGGAGGTCGGAGCGCTTGGTCATCTGCTGCATCGGCACAAAACCGGCGCCCTGAGAAGGCGGGGCTTTCAGATGCGAGTCCAGCGAAGACTGCACTGAATCCATCGAGGCGCAACCGGACGCGATGATAATGAAAAGAATGATCCCGGATAACAGAAGGGAAGACCTTAGGCGCATTAATTTTTCTCCTTCAATCAACTAGTTCTGGTCAAATGCCTCAATGTTGCTCACCTGCATAAGAAACGCTTAATACTTTCAGATCATGAGCTTTATTACAAGTAAAACTCTTTTGCTATAATTATTTGCTGGGATAAAACTTTATCCACCTTCAGATTCCATGTAAAGTTAAAAAAAAATTTTCTCCGCGCCCCGTCTTTTGGCGCTCAACGGCAGAACTGGGATTTCATAAAGAGCTATAAGCCGCAAGGGAAATGAGGCGATGCGATCCAACTCTCCACAAAACCGAGACATTCGCACCGGGTTGAACCCGAATGATCTGGCCCAGGCCATCTTGGACAACCTCTACTATGTCCAGGGGCGCTCC
>JAMCQY010000069.1:0-293 GCA_023381945.1 Deltaproteobacteria bacterium | reverse complement strand
GTACCTGGCCCTGGCCTATACGGTGCGGGACCGGCTGCTGCACGACTTTCTCGAGAGCCTGCGGGCTTTGCGCCGGGAATCCAGGATAGTCAGCTACCTGTCGGCCGAATTTTTGCTGGGGCCGCAGCTGGGCAACAGCCTGATCAATTTGGGTATTCGGCAAAATGTCGATGAAGCTTTAGAGCAGCATGGCCTGGACCTGGAGGACCTCCTGGAACAGGAGCAGGAGCCGGGGTTGGGAAACGGCGGTCTGGGGAGGCTGGCCGCCTGTTTCCTGGATTCTCTGGCCACTC
>JAMCQY010000125.1 GCA_023381945.1 Deltaproteobacteria bacterium | reverse complement strand
TTCCTAAATGTTGTGTACGCAACTTCTCAAAATCCCCCCTATCCCCCCTTTTTCAAAGGGGGGAACTCAGTGGAATTCCTTTAAAAGTCCCCCTTTGAAAAAGGGGGATTTAGGGGGATTTGAAAAGACAGCCACCAGAAGAGACTTTTGGCAAACACTATAAGCATGTCGGTAAAATTATGGGTCTGCGGAAATGAATGAAAATGCCAGATATGTTATTTAAATTGAAGTTTTTCCATGAAAAATCCTGGACAATTTGCTAAGCTTGCCCGCAAGGCTTGTTTTTTTCAAGAATGACTCTGTCTGCACCGTGTATCCCAATTAATTCCAAACCCCGGAGAACGAAGAATCTTCTTAATTGCCGGATAATTCCCCGGCGGCACAGGTTTTAATATCATGTGCAAGCGCAGGCTGAACCTGCGGCTACATTTTGCAAGAGGCTCCCCGGTTAATTCCAAGCCCCGGTTCACCAAAAAAATCCGGGCCTTCATGGAGGGGAACTTGCGTTGGGGGGGTGGCGCAGGAGTTGCCTAGAGTTTTGAACGTTCTGTTCAGATATATTTACATACATTATTCAAATCGGAGAATTTTCAGGCCTGCGGGCCAGATCCAGGCGCTGCCTGCCCATGGTTTCAGCAGATCTTCATGAATTCCCAAGAACCGAAGGAATCCATCCTGCTGCGGCCCGATATTTGCAAAGCCATTAAGGGTGGTTCGGCTGCCCCAACTTAGAGCTGCGGCGCTGATCGCCGAAAATCCCGGTCGCTGAGGCCTTTCGTTCTAAAAATGTCTATACATAATTGCTGATATATAGTTAAAACCTGTTATAATCTTGGCTACCATAAAATTAGTTAGGAGATCTGAATAATCTTTTCTCTCGGATGCAACTTGCTGTAATTACATTAATTTTTAAAATATTAATGTAAATCAGAGGGCGGGAGCTATGCAAAATTCCCAAATTCTTTTGCAAAATTCGGAAAATATTGCCGCGATATCCGAAAAATTTGACCAGAATTTGGGCTGGTATGTAGTCCATGCCCGACACCAGCACGAAGCCAAGGTGGCAGTGACTTTGCAGCGGCAAGGGTTGGAGGTTTTTCTGCCGCGCATCACGATCCGCAGTCGCAGGCAGGACCGCAAAATCTTGCTGGAAGTCCCCCTCTTCCCCTGCTATCTTTTCGTGCAGGGTCCCCTGGATGACCACAGCTACTTTGAGATCATCAAACAAAAAAGCGTGGTGCGGCTGTTGGGAGGCAAATCCGGCTTCCCGACGCCGGTGCCCGCAGAGGTGGTGGCCTCCATCAGCACCATCGCGGCAAACCACCGGCCTTACTATCCCTGGCCCTATTTGCAGAGAGGCAAAAAGGTCTGCATCATGGAAGGACCGTTGGCCGGGACCGTGGGGGTAGTCGTCAGGCCGCTCGATAAAAAGCGCCGCCTGATAGTGGCGGTGGATCTGTTTCAGAGGTCCGTGGCCGTGGAGTTGGAAGACGAAGCGGTCGAGCCCTGGTCCTGATAATAACTTTCCATATACTGGCAACTTATCAGTTCTCTCCTCCAAAAATCCTGCTGTCCCCTGGAGGCTCTTGCAAAAGTCCAGTTTAACCAATCAAGGCGTCTTGAATAAGAAGGATGCCCTGCATTGCCTGGTGAGCCTTTTGGGGCTGGTCCTCCTGGTGGGCGGGATAATCTTTGGCCTGGCCTTCTGCGGGTCCCCGCCTGCCAATTCTTCTCAGGCCGATGAGGCCTGGCTGGCGCGGATGGGAGACCGGGTGGTTACGGTTCGAGAGTTTCAAAATTATCTTGAACAGCAGTGTCGCCGCAACCCCAAGTTGCCGACCACCCCCGCTCAAAAAAGGAAATTGTTGGAGACTTATCTGGAGAAGGAGATGCTGCTCCAAGAGGCTGCCCGGTTAGAACTGAACCGGGACCCGCAGGTCCAAGAGGAGCTGAAAGAGGCCAGACAACAAATCCTGCTCAAGCACCTGTTTGATCGCCAGGCCAGGGAGATCGAAAAACATCTCGCGGTCGGAGAAGATGAAATTAACGGCTATTATCAGGACCTGGGCCAGGAAATCCGGTTTCGTTACCTGCCGGTGGAGGATCCCGCCAAGGCCGCTAAGATAATTGCTAGCTGGAATGATAACAAAGTCCCGCCAGAAGCGCTGGATTCCGGAGTGGTACGTTTGTCCTCCCTCTGTGAGGAATGGAAGAAGCAGATCGGCGAACTAACCATGATGAAACCCACAGTGGTTAAACTTGGTTCGGAGTGGTTTGTCATTCAGGTGGTCAGCCGGGCCAAGGCTTCGGAAAAGCCTTTGAATGAATGTAGGGAGCGGATTGTTAAGGAATTGAGTGACCGGAAGAAGCAGGAGATGATGCAAAATTGGATAACCGGCTTAAAGACCAAGAACGCCATGGAAATTAATCCAGGTTATTCCTGGCGCTAATCCAGATGGTTTTCCACATATCTGGCCCATTCCTCCTGCAAGTCTTCCGGCGGGGGGATGGCCGACGCTGCACAAAGGACATGGTGGGCCATCTCATGGGCCAGTGTACCCTTACGCAAATCGGCTAGAGACAGAAAAATGCTCCTGGTCCGGGGTTCGTAAAAGCCTTCCAACGAGCCGTATCCAAAGAAGAAAGGCTCCCGGCGAAACGGTTGTAAGGCCAGTTGGCGCTGCAGCACCTGGCGCCCGTCCTGCAGCAGAAATATCCGTAACCGCTGATCCTGGGGCCAACGGTGCAGCAGCAGGCAGACCCGGGCGAGAAGTCCATCAACTTTGACGGCCAGTGTTGGAGCAAAGACAGTCTGCAGCGGATCCTGGGCAAAGAAGTAACGTTGGGAAAAATCGCTGGCCGGAACGAAGTCGAGACGCTCTTCCATCTCCCGAAGTTCAGCGGGATTCTGATAATAAATGGCTGATTGCCGGGTTTGAAAGATCTGCTGTGACCAGGCAGGCTTAGGGGCGGCAAATATTAAGCAGGCGTTGGCCAACAGCAAAATAAAGACTAAGTGAAGCTTAATGACCTTTTCAGGTGATCTTGAGATCATGACTCTCCTCGTCTTCCCTGGCGAGTAATCAGGTCTGAACAAGTTTCTTGATGGTCTGATCTTTTCCTGTCTGTTCATAACCATAGGATCAGTAAAGGATGTCTGCCATAGGGAAAACCCTTAATTTGCCATAGGCAGATACCTAAAATAAAAAACCATGGCCTAAATTTGTGCGGGGCCATGGTGAAAGTACTACCTTCACATCGGCGATCCCGCTACCTTAGCCCGGTGGCCTTAGGCCGGAGATTTTGCGTCCTGCCCTTTTGGACAGTTTGCCTTTATCGATGCTTCTAATTTTTCTTCTGTTCTAATTATCGGCGTGTTTTGCTCAGGGCTTTAAATTTCCCCAATTCAATTTTTGGAGAAAATCGCCGTCAAAAAATGCCGAGAGTGGTAAAAAAGATTGAATTTTCCTGGGTTATGCAGTATGCCAGGATTTGTCCCAGACGATCTCAAAGGAGGTTTACATGCGGCGGCTACTGACTAGTTTGAGATTCAGGCCTTCAATGGCCTTAATGATCTCCGGTGTGATCCTGCTATTAGGCGCCCTGCCGGTTTGGGCGACGGTGCCGGGAGATGTTGCCGCCGGCCTGCCTGCGGACAAGATCGTTGCTAATGGTTTAGGGGCCGGAATGGCCCTCGAAGCCATTATGACTCAAGCACTGGATGCCGGCGCCAAGGCCGAGGCCGTGTTCAAGGCCGGCATAGCCCAAGGGGCTGACCTGTCCAGCTTATTTAAGTTATTCATGGATAAACTAAAATACGATCCAAATTTTAGGGGTCAATGCACTATCTGCGATTTGATGAAATGGGCCAAGGAAGCCGGAAAAGACCCGGTGGAGATTGCCAATGCGGTGATGGCCGCGGGCGGCGACTTAAATGATGTCAGAAATTGCCTGGCCAGCATGGGCGTTCCAGGCGCCGAGACTTATGCTTATTCTCCTCCCGGACCGCCAGGCGGCCCTTCGGGTGTGGGTCCGACCTTCCCGGGGTCAGGTGGGGGTGGTGGGGTAGCAAGCCCTTCAATGTGAAATAGGATTAGAGGCAGATTACTTCTTAGGGGGAGACCGTGGAACGCTGCCGCAAGGGGATGTGGATATCAGCAGGCTTTGGCCTGATAATGCTCATGGTGTTTTACACCGGCGCGGCTGCCGGCGCAGAGACTAAAACCGAGGTATTGCAACCACCACCGCAAGCAGAGGAAGAAGCGCCGCCTGAGAAAAAGCCGCTGGAAAAACCCTCGGAATTATCACCGAAATTCTATCCAGGGATTGTACCTTATGCACCTTATACCACCACCTTTCAACCTGGGCCCGGCACCGGGATGTTGGCGCCCTATGGCTATGGGGCGGCCGAGGACACCCTGATCCGGGGCTGGCAGCGCCATCGCCTGGGACCGGTAAGTGTTGCCCCCTATTTGGAGTATGATGGCATCTACCGCACCAACGCCTTCCAAACTTACACAGATAAAAGGTCCGATTTTGTCAATATGATCAACCCGGGGCTCAGGTTTGAATTGCCGGTGGCCGGCACCCACAGGCTCTCCCTGGGTTATTTGGGCAACGCCTTTCTTTACAGCCGGTTTAGCGAACGCAGCCATTTCGACCAAAATGTTAACGCCGATGCCGCGTTCAACTTTTCTAAATTGAGTGTTCGAGCCGGCAGCGCCTTCCGGGCCGCCACCGAAGAGCCCACCGCCATAGTGAGTCCAACCAACTTCACCATCGGGCGGCAAAGGTTTTATTACCGGACCACTCCTTATCTGCAGGCGGCTTACAAGATGGCGGACCGTTGGCGAATCGAAGGAAACTATCAATTTGATGATCTATCCTTCCCCAAGAGGATAGACCGCATTAATGACTACCAATATAACACCTTCGGCACGACCCTGTTTTATAAATTTTGGCCCAAAACCTCGGCACTGGTGCAATACGTTGCAGTTATCCGGAGCCATCCCTTTGATGCCACCCGGGACAATGTGGTTCACACCCCCCTGGTAGGATTGACCTGGGAGCCGACCGCCAAGTTAAGCGGCATGGTAAAATTCGGCTATACCATCGCCAATTATACCAATAATCTTCCAGGACTCCAAAGCTCTACGAATTCCTGGGCGCTCAGCATCCAAACGCTCTATAAAATCAGCCGTTTTACCCAGCTATCTTTGATTGCGCAACGCGGTATCCAGGAAGACGCCGACTTTGCTAATAATGGTTATATAAACAGCGGTTTATTTTTGACTCTGTCTCATTATTGGCATTATTTCGATGTTACTTCTTATGCCGCTTTTTCGTACTATAATAATGCATATTTTAACGAATCACTTGATACCTTCACGGGGGAGTTGGTGAAGCGCAATGATAATTTTACCTCCTTTGGGGCAGGCTTGAGCCGGCCCCTTACCAAATGGCTGAAGGTGCGGGTGGATTACCTCTACAACAACAGAGGGTCAAATTTCAGCTTCTTTGCTTATAACGAACATAAGGTGCTGTTTGGCATCCAAAGTTCTTTCTAAATTCTTAAAGATGCATTTTAGAAGCCGTTTTCAAAACTGTGTGGAGTCTCATTTCTTGACTAATCAAAAGTTATTCCAGGGGGAATAACCACCCCCCTTTGAAAAAGGGGGGCAGGGGGGATTTATATAACCTTTTGAAATCCCCCTAAATCCCCCTTTTTCAAAGGGGGACTTAAATACCCCTCCAATCCTATTTGTTTACTGTTTGGGAAGCACCTTTCGCAGTTTATGAAGTTTTGAAATGAGGTTTTAATTAACCGGGAAATCTGGCGTGCTGCAAAGAAAATCCGGGTTGGCCCTGGCAGCCATGGCATTCTGCCTCTGCCTCTCTGCTCCTCCGGCCAACGGCGAAGAAGTCAGGCAAAATTTAATTCCTAATCCTGAATTCAGAGCAATCGACCCTGACTCAGGTTTACCAAAAGGCTGGCATCAGGAGAGCCGGACAATCCCCGGAGTAGAGCCAAGCCGGGTTTATTTTTGCCAGGTGACGGGTCACCCGGGGAAGCTCCTGGCCATTGAAGGCGGACCGGACCGGAACGGCGAGGTTTGGCGCCGGATAAACAAGATTCGCCCCCATACCGACTACCTGCTGGAGTTTAACGCCTACCGGCCCAAATTCACCAACGGCGTTTATCTGGAAGTGGAAATTTTTGGACAGCGACACCTGCTTAACCAGCATTTCAGCTATGGCCGGATTCAACCAATGTTTCTCCGGGTTAATTCCGGCAAGACCCGGGGCGCCGCACGCCTGGCCATGATGAATCCGCACCGGGAAGTCCTGGCCTTTGGATCTCCTTCGTTAAGGGAGGCTGGGGCCGGTTCAGGAGAGGCCTGGAAGCCGGAAGCGGTGCGGCTGCCCAACTTCTTCCCGGTGGGAATTTTTGCGGCCGCCCCCGATGACCTGGACGATATTCGGGCCGCGGGCTTCAATGCCGTCCAGGGCTATGATTCCGGGCCGGAGATTATCCGGAAAATGGCCGCGGCGGCCAGGAAACTGGGCCTGGCGTATCTTCCCAATTTCCGCTCCTACCAGGCTGAGATCAGTAAAGAATTGGGGGGCGCCCCGGAACTCCTGGGGTTTTATATCGAGGATGAGCCGGAAGGCCGCTCGGTGCCCCCAGAGAAGATGAAGGCCCTGAAGGAATCACTCAAACGGGATCATCCGGGGGTTCTGACCGCCGCGGCCATGCTGCGGCCGCAAATGGCGGCGGCCTACCGCGACTCAGCCGATATTTTTATGCTCGACCCTTATCCGGTGCCTCACATGCCGCTGACCTGGATGGCGGAGACCCTGGACGAGGCGGCCAGACAGGTCTCCCGGCAGCGCCTCTGGGCCGTGATCCAGGCCTTTGGCGGGGAAAAATATGTCAAAGACGGCTGGCCCCGGCGCCCCACCTACCTGGAGATGCGCTGCCTCACTTATCTGGCGATAGTCCATGGGGCCCGCGGGGTTTTCTATTTCAGTTATCCCGAAGTGCGCCAGGATGATCAAGCCTGGCAGGGCTTGACCAGGATCGCGGGCCAACTTCGGGAATTGGCCCCCTGGCTTACTGTTCCCAATGAACCCGGCAAGCTCCGCCTGGAGATGGCCTCAGCCTTTCGGGCTGACGCGGGAGGAAACCCGGCCGTGCATTTTTGCCAAAAGAAACGGGACAACGATTCCCTGTTGATCTTGGTAAACGTCATTGACCGGCCGGTAAACTTCTTCCTCCGCGGCTTTCCGGCCAAGACCATGCTGCTGACCGAATACTCGAGCAGTAAACCAGCAGTGATTCGAGATGGCAACCTCAGAGGAGAACTGGGGCCGTATGAGGTCCGGGTCTATAGCTTCCATCAGGGAAATTAACCCTGCGGTCACCGAGACTTCCTGGGGACGCTGGATTGCCCTGGCCACTTCAGGCATCCTCCTGGTCTTTGCCCCGCTGGCTTACGGCGCGGTGCACCCCTGGGCCTACTGCGCCATGGGTCTAGTAACTGGAATCATGAGCATTGGTCTATT
The DNA here is from genome assembly GCA_023381945.1 of Deltaproteobacteria bacterium. Next base: position 1,793 of record JAMCQY010000125.1, on the reverse strand, counting down.
AGGCTCCGGCCTGCTGGAATTAGTCTGCAAGTCTGAGACCAAGGGGTTCATTCCCCGGCCGCCCCTCTGGTGGCTGGCCGGCGGACTGGGATTAATAATTTTCCTGCAGGTCGCGCCCTGGCCCGCGGCCCTGGCCAAATGGCTGTCGCCTGCGGCCTGGCAGATCAGGGCCCTGGGGAACGGCTATGGATTGGCGCCCTTTATCCCCCTGTCGCTGAACCCTTACAAGTCGGTGCTGGAGGGCCTGAAATTATGGCCGGCGGTGACCCTGTTCTTTATGCTCATCTATACCCTGAGTGCGCGCCGCCAAATCAGGTTAATGGCAGGAATAATTTTGGGTGTGGCCTTGTTCGAAACCTTTTATGCCTTCGCCCATTTCCGCAGCCCACTGATTTGGGGCTGGCAAAACCTCTACACCGGAACGCGCCTGTGCGGCACCCTGATTAACAGCGATCATCTGGCCACTCTGTTGAGCATGTCTATCCTGTTAGGCTTCGGTTTATTCCTCTCCGCCAGGCCGGCCCCGGTCCAGGGTGCACCGGCGGCTGGTGTCTGGGGCAACCTGAGACGCCGCTCCCGGGCCGAGCAGGTTGAGCCCCTGTTCCGGCGTTTCTTATTGCTGTTCTTGTTATTACTGATGGCCGTGGGACTAATTTTTACCGGCTCCAGGAGCGGCATGATCTCCCTGTTGGCCGGCTTTGCCGTCATGGGCGCGTTAATCTGGTCGCGGCGCTGGAAACCCGTCAATATCTGGTTGATTATTTTCTTTCTGATAGTCGCGGTGGTTTACAGCCTGATTCTAGGCAGCGCCCAGCCCCTGGCCAGGTTCCAAAATCTGGGGGATTCGGGACGTTACTATGCCTTTTCCGGGGCGCTGAAGATCTTCCGCGGCTTTCCCCTCCTGGGTTCGGGAATCGGCACCTTCGGGGATGTCTTTTATCAATTTGAGCCGGCCAGCCTTGATGGCGCCTATTTTCTTCAGGCTCACAGCGACTGGCTGCAACTCCTGGCGGAATCGGGCGCGGCGGGTTTCTCCCTTATTCTCCTGGCCTTTTTGACCTTCTATTTCCGCTTGATGCAGCAGTGGCAGAAGCGGGATGACCGGTTCGCCCAGGGCTTAGGGTTGGGCGGGCTGGCGGCCCTGGGGGCCGGTAGTTTTCAGGCATTGGCAGAGTTTCCCTTTCATATTCCGGCCATTAGCCTGATCTTTGCGGCAATCGCCGCACTCACTTACGCGGCCCTGTATTCTCAAAAGCAGGGATGGGAATACTTTACATATCCTGTGATGGGAGTGAGCGGCCGGCGGCGGCTGATTTCCGGAGTTTTGGCAGGTTTAATCATCCTCCAACTGTTCGTCATCCTGATGCTGGGCCGGGTTTGGCTGGCGGAGGCCGCGGCTCCCAGCGAATACGATTCCACCCGTCCGCCCCAGCAGTTGACCCGGCAAGACTTCCAAAGGGCTTTGGATTATAATTCGTACAACAGCTTGTATTACCTGGGGTTGGCCGACTCTTTGGGAAAAGATAAAGAACCAGCGGGAAAGAGTCTGGCCGCGCTTAAGTCGGCGATCTTTTATGCCCCGGCCAACTGGGGTTATCATCTGAAGCTGGCGGAATCCTGTCTGCAAATTTACCCAAAGGAACCGGGCGCCCGCCTCCCCATGGCCTTGAAGGAATTAGCCGCGTCGGTCCAATTATTTCCGGACTCTGCCCTGTTGCAATACCGCCTGGGCTCGGTGCTGGTCTGGGCGGAGCGCTATTACCCCGGCCTGGTGCCCCCGGAACTGCGGGGTC
>JAMCQY010000291.1 GCA_023381945.1 Deltaproteobacteria bacterium | reverse complement strand
CAATGGAATAGGAGCGGGTGCCTGGCAGGAAGTGAAACAGCGGCTTCTTCTCGATGGGGTCAATATGCTCGGCGGCGATCCTGCCGTAATTGAGGCTGAAAAGCTGGCCGTCCCGGTTTTCCCGGACGTGGCAGATGCCCCGCTTGTCCGGGTCAATTTTACATTCGTGGGCGCAAAGAAAGCAGTGGACCTTCCGGTCCTCCAGGGCCTCCCACAGTCTGGCTGGCTGCATAGTTTCTCCTCGGAGATGAGATCTACCCTAAGTTATAACCTCCGGGCCGAGATGTAAAGGACCTTGGCGGCACAGCCGTCTCGCCTCTGTTTTTTCCTTAATGCAAGGATAGTGACGGTCAATCTACCAGGGGTCATTCCGCGCCGCGCCCTTGCCAGGCCGCTTTTCCTGTGTTACATAAAAGAACGGATGGTGGGCGTAGCTCAGTTGGCAGAGCTCCAGGTTGTGGCCCTGGCGGTCGCGGGTTCAAGTCCCGTCGCTCACCCCAGTAAATTGTAAGTAATCTCGGGCTGTTGGAGGAATCCAATGGCCTTTTTTTGGGGGTCAGTGAACCGTCCGTGTTTATCTTTTGTCAACACCTGGAGACATAACCATGAGCAAGCACATGCAACTGAAAATCACTGTTTCTCCCTATTATCCAACGGATCTAGAAGGAACGTTTCCAAATCTGGCCCGTCGTCTGAGAACTTTGGCTTCTGACCTGGTGGATCGGAATCCTTCACTTTACGAAATAGCAGGGCAAACGGATAAACTCCTTTACACCTTCGATGGCACTCCACTCAGAGAGATACTTCTGCAACATAGGGATAATCTAAAGAATCTTCATAAGAGTATTGAAGAGAATATCGCTGACTGGAATCTTGCCCAAGCAGACCGGCTTCTTTATAAACTTGAGGATATATTTGAGAAGATCGAATCTGGATTGGAATAGTCAGAGCAAGAAGAGTTCTTGTTTGATTGCCACTTATAAGTTATTAATTTCAATATCAATTCGGGCTAGGGGTGGGATTTGGCGTGGAATATTTGGTTATCCAGCACCTCCCGTACCTTTGCGGTTAACTGTTTCTGGCGAAAGGGTTTTTGGATAAAGGCGATACCCGGGTCCAGCACCCCATGGTGGACGATGGCGTTTTCGGTGTGCCCTGACATGAAAAGGACCTTCAAGCCCGGCCGCTGGGCCCTCAATATCTCTGCGGCCTTCTTGCCGCTCATGCCGGGCATGACCACGTCGGTGACCAGCAGGTGGATGGGCCCCTGAGCCTGCCGGCTCACTGACAGGGCGTCGTATCCGGAGGCGGCCTCCAGCACGGTATAACCGTTCATTTCCAGCATGTGCCTGGCCACCTGGCGGACGATGTCTTCATCCTCTACCAGCAGAACCGTTTCCGTCCCTTGCTTCGAAGACGGCCTGGCGGGCGCCTTCTCATGCTCTGACGTTGGGTAGGAAAGGCGAGGCAAGTAAATCTTGAAAGTGGTCCCCCGGCCCACTTCACTGACGACGTCGATGTGGCCGCCGCTTTGCTTGACGATGCCATGCACCGTGGATAGTCCCAGCCCCGTCCCTTTGCCTAACTGCTTGGTGGTAAAGAAAGGCTCGAAGACCCGCGCCAGGGAGGCTCCATCCATGCCGCTGCCGGTGTCGCTTACCGAGATCATCACATAGTCTCCTGGCCGCAAATCTTCATACTTCTGGGCGTAAACTGCGTCCAGGGTGATGTTCTTGGTTTCGATACAGATTTCTCCGCCCCGGGGCATGGAATCCCGGGCATTAACCACCAGGTTGATTAGAGCTTGCTCAATTTGGCCAGGGTCAGCCATGACCCCGCCCAGATTCCCCCCCGGTTTGGTGATCAGTTTAATCTCCTCACTGATCAGCCGCTGCAGCATTTTATGCAGGTTGGTGACCAAATCATTGAGGTCGATCAACTTGGGCGCAAAAATCTGTTTGCGGCTGAAGGCCAGGAGTTGGCGCGTTAACGAGCTGGCCCGCTCCGCAGCCTTTTGAATTTCCTCCACCTCCAGACGGCGGGAGTCTCTGCCCTCGAACTTGGTATGCAGAAGTTCACAGTAGCCGATAATCGCCATCAGAATATTATTGAAATCATGGGCCACGCCGCCGGCCAGGCGGCCGATGGCCTCTAATTTTTGTGACTGGCGCAGGTTTTCTTCACTCAGGCGCAGCGCTTCCTCAGCCCGTTTGCGCGCCGTGACGTCTTCAAAGATACCCACTGCACCGACTATATCTGCGAGGCGATTACGAATCGGGGCAGTAAACACATTGCAATTTAACGGAGTGCCATCTTTTCGGCGAACCTCCTCTTCGGCGTTGCTATCCCATTTGCCTTCCTTTAGCAGGAGATGGTGCCGCGCAAAAAAGTCGTCAAGCTTCTCTTCCGGCACAAATGCCGGGACGCGGCCCAGAACTTCCTCTTCCCGCCAGCCGAAAATCCGTTCGGCCGCCCCATTCCAACTGGTCAGGCGACCCTCTGCATCCATGCTCATGATGGCCAGCGGCGAGGCCTGGATCAAGGTGGTCAATCTATCTCTGGCTTCGCGGACCTCTTCTTCGGCCATCTTGCGTTTGGTGATGTCGGTGAAGAGGCCCACATAGTTATTAAGCTGTCCTTGAGCATCCTCGACCGCACTGATGGTGAGCCACATGGTGAAGATTTCGCCGTTCTGGCGGCGGCTGCAAATCTCCCCCTGCCATTTGTCGCCTTGTTTCAGGGAGCTATAGATGGTCTCATAGAAAGAGTTCTCATGTTTCCCGGATTCCAGCAGGTCCCGAGGGTTTTTACCAATAGCAGCTTCGGCCGGGTAGCCCGTGATACCAGTGAAGGCTTCGTTTACCGAGACAATCTTCCCCGCTTGGTTTAAGACTACTATACCTTCACCCGCGCACTCAAAGACCTTGGCAGCCAGGCGCATCTGGTCTTCCAGACGATGTTGAAGCAGGGCCCGGTCAATCACCGCGGGGAGCAAATCAAGAAAACCGCCGTCCACGTCCTTGACTACGTAGTCGCGGGCTCCCAGCTTCATGGCCTCCACCGCCACCTGCTCGCTGCCGGTGCCGGTGACCATGATCATGGGCGGCAACGGTCCCCGGGAAGCCAAACGGCGAATCACCTCGAGTCCGTCGTAGACGGGCATGGCGTGATCGGTGACCACGAGGTCGTAGGCCCCCGGGGTGTACATCTCCAGGCCCTGTTCGCCGTCAGAGGCATGATCGACTACGCAGCCGTCTCTTTCCAGCCTTTTCCGAAAGAGGCGGGCTTGCCCGGCATCATCCTCCATCAAGAGGATGCGCACAGGTTTCTCGGACATAGGCCTTCTAACTCCGATCCGGGATGCTGACCACCGATAAAAGCAGCCCCAGCTTCTGAATGGCTACACTGAATTGTCCGTAGTCCACCGGCTTGGTTACATAGACGTTGCACCCCAAATCATAGCAGCGGTCCACTTCGCGCGGGTCATTGGTGGTGGTCAGGATAATAACCGGGATGCGTTTGGTGCGATTATCCGCCCGCAGCTTCTCCAGCACTTGATAGCCGTTGAGCACCGGCATGTTCAGGTCGAGCAGCATCAGCAAATTCTGCCGGCCGTCCTGGCTGTTCACGTAATCCAGGGCGGCCTGGCCGTCCTCCATCTTGACGATGGGATTCGTTAAAGAGGCCCGGCGCAAATTCTTTTCGATCAGGCGAAGGTGACCGGGATCATCATCAACCAGTAAAATGGTGACTTCCATTTTTTCGGGCGCAGCCATGTTACCCATGTCCACCTCCAATTTCAGGATGATCGGGTAGAGAGACTACAAAGGTCGTCCCCACCCCTGGCTCGGATTCGCAGCGGACGTGGCCGCCATGCCGGCGCACCAGGGTCTGAACATAGGCCATGCCCATACCTTCACCTTTGACATTCTGTTTACCCGCCCGGCGAAAGGGGGCAAAAACCTTATCCAGATCTTCCTTGGCGATGCCGCGGCCATTATCTCGAATGGAGAAAATCGTCTCGCCGTCAACCGACTCTCCGTTGATCTCGATCTCACCGGGGCGGCCGGGATCGAGATAATTGACCGCATTGGTCAAAATGTTGCCAAAAATCTGCTCCATACCGGTGCGGTCGGCCAGCACTTCGGGCAGCGGCCCCACGGTGACTTTCACATGGCCTTTGCTGAGCTGATGGGCCAGGGATTTTAACACCGGCTCGATGAGGTCACGCGGCGCGAAGCGCTCCAGGCAGAGCTCTTTGCGGCCCAAACGGGACAACTTCAGCAGGGCGCTGATGAAATCATCCATGCGGCTGGCGGAAGAATCGATGAAGTCCAATGCTTCCGGGATATCTTCCTGGAGGGCCCTGGTTGAAATTTGCACCTCTTTTTCGCTCAGGTGCGGCAAGGCCGAGTTCCAGGCCGTGTTGAGGTCACCCAGGGCGGCGCGTAGTTCTGAGGCGAAGCCCTTCATGTTGACCAGCGGAGCCCGCAGGTCATGGGACACGATGTAGGCAAACTGTTTGACATCCTCATTGGCCCGCTCTAATTCGGCGGCGTATCGTTGCAATGTTTTCTCAGCATGCCGCTGCTTGGTGACATCCCGCAAAAAAAGGACGACCCCCTTGGTCACGCCGCTGGCTTGATCAAGGAGCGGAAAAGCAAATAGATTCAGCCAACCGGCTTCACCCTTCGGCCCCAGGCGGGGAATCTCAGCGCTAATCCCAATGCCGGTCTCCAGGGCAGTCCGGCAGGAACAATCCTCACAGACTTCGGTGCGCTGCCCCAAAACTGCATAACATTTCTGGCCCACCAGGGGCATTTTGTGGGAGTACCATTGCTCCATGACCGGATTGACATGGGTGATGGTGTATTGGCTGTTCAAAATGCAGAGGCCGTCCTGAACGCTGCTGAAAATACCGGCCAGCAAGCGCTCCTCCTCTTTTCTCAGGGCCTCTTCAGCCCGGCGGCGCGCCGTAACATCCCGAAAACTCCATACCCGGCCGACAACTTTTTGTCTAAGATGCTGAGGCTGGGAATAACGTTCGAAAATTCTGCCGTCCTTTAATTGAATGACATCGTAACTCTCGGCCTCCGGCTGCCGGCGCAATTGCTCGACTTTTTCCCGGAATTCCAGCGGGTTCGTCACTTGATCCGACAAGATATCCAGACGCTGATTTAAATCCAGAGTTGTCAGGCGGGATAAGGGAACTCCCCACATCCCGGCAAACTTTTGATTGACGCTTATTACCTGCCCGTCCGTATTCACGGCCAGCAAACCGTCGCCGGTGGATTCCAGGGTGGCCTGTAGCAGGGACACCGAGCTCGCCAGAGATTCCTCGGCCCGCTTGCGTTCGCTGACCTCCGCATCCATTTGACGATAGGTCCTGAGATAGTCCAGCCCCAATCCGGCAAAAGGCACCAGGTAGGCAACCACTTTCAGAAAATGGGAGATGTTGTAATGATTGTCAAAAAGTGCTCTGGAGCCGAATACCATATGGAGTTGGGTGAAAATTTGAGGAATGAAACTGATGGCCAGGGCCTGTGACAGGAAGGTCGGAGACTTCCGGTAAAACCGGGGCATTATCAGAAGCCCGCCTGCCAAAAAGACCAGCAGGGCAGCCAGGTCATATGGCCGGGTGACGAAGTCGCTGGGAAAAATGGCCTGGGGAAGATGTTCGATGTGGTCGCAAACCCAAATGATGCCGTAAGCCAAACCGCTCAGAAACAGCATGGCCGGTATCAGAAATCTGTAGCCGGCCTTGGACCGGAAAGCACCTCGCAAGAGGAAGATCGAGGCCCCCGAGACAATGATCAGTGCGGTAAAAAAACGCCTGATAGCCCCGGATATAGCGACAAAATTTGGGTAATTGCTTACGTCCCCGATTAAGCGGTCGGCGGCCAAGACGTGCAGGGCATCCATGAGTCCGGCAAAGAAAAGAGCCAGGCCGATAATCAGGGTGGCAACCTCTCTGGTGATGCTGTAATGCAGAAAAGCCAAAAGAATGGTGAACACCGCCACAGAATAGGCGCTCCATTCCAGGATGGTGTGGACGAAGTTGCCTTCCTGACTATGAATTACGGCGTCCAGGGCAGTCTCACGAGGCATGCCGCCCAGTCCCTGCAAATCCAAGGGCAGCCCTGGGGTGCCGAAATCAACCCCCAGGAGGTTTAAGACGGTGGGCAGAAGGCAGACCAGAATGGTCGCCGCCAAAAAAGTTTTCGGTAAGCCAACGCGGCAGGGCTCTGATGGATTCACGGACTCCATATATTCTTTCATCGGCAAAGTGCGCCAAAGGTTTAAGGATTTCCAGAGAATTTTTCCGGGAATTGGGCCCATTTAACGGTGAAGATTATTCACCGCCTCCTTTGGGCCTTACTATGAACGAGTTAAGGGTGGGGAAAGGCGAGGCTCGATTTTTAAAATAGAATTAATCTAAATCGCAGGGATGGCCGATGATACTTTAAAGACTTTGAATTAATTGGTCCGAAACCTCCGCACCTGGCCGTTTCTTCGGGCGAACCTTAAGGCTGGCGGCCCCTGACCGCCAGCGCCCAAGGGAATTCACTGCGAGTTCATGGAGTTACTTCTTCGCGCCCCTGAAGTAAGGGAGCTGATATGGCGAGACGCGAAAGATCTAAACGCGGCAAGTATTTATATGCCATAGTCCCTGCCACCGGCCAGCGGACTTATAACCTGACCGGCATTGACGGAGCCCCGGTGTATGCCATAGCCATCGGCCGGGTCGCCGCGGCGGTGAGCAACGTTCCCAATGTCGAGATTCGTCCGGAACCCCGCCACCTGGCCGCCCAGCAGAGGGTCCTCCAGGGGTTGTTAGCTGCAACGGACGCCCTATTGCCTATGGCCTTCGGCATCATCGCCGACGCTCCCAAGGCTATCAAGACATTGCTTGCGAGCCACCATGAGGTCCTGCTCAGACAGCTCCTGCGCGTGGCCGGCATGGTAGAAATGGGGGTCCGGGTCACCTATGACGCTCCCGATATTTTTGCATATTTCATTCATGCTCATCCCGAGTTGCGGGCAGCCCGGGATCGCGGCCTCGGCCTCTGTCCACAGCCGTCCCAGGAGGGCCAAATCGAATTGGGGCGGTTCGACCGGCTCCTCAACCAAGACCGGGAAAACTACACCGGCAAGGTAATAGACATTCTTTCTCCTGATTGCCAGGAAATTAAACGCCAGCACTGCCGCAGTGAAAGTGAGGTCATGAACCTGGCCTGCCTGGTACGGCGCCAGGCCCTGGACCGCTTTGAAGAAGGGGTATTTGCCGCGGCCAGGCTCTTTGACCACAATTTTATCTTCGACTGTAACGGTCCCTGGGCGCCGCATAACTTCACGGAAGTAGATCTTAAGCTGTTGACCCGGACCGGAAACAGGAGCCGTGTATCTCCTTAATGACCTATCAGCCCGGTCGGGGAATCTACCGTCCCGCTTCTTTTCTCAAGTGCGGAGGCAGGTCTTCGATCTTCCTCCAGATGCCGGAGTGCCAGGGATGGAGGCGAGTTTCGGCCGTCGCTCCGGCGGCCGGGTTTGAGAAGCTGGTGGAATTTTTAAAGGATCAGGGCCGGGTGCCGATAATTAGGGCATATTCATCCGGGGATAGGTCAATGAAGCAGTTTATTATAAAAAGTTTCGCACTGTTGCGTGCTGGTAAGGGGACCGGCGCAGTGGAATACAGCCTGCTGATCGCCGGCATCGCCCTGGCCCTTCTCTTGGTCATCAATAGTCTGGGACAACAAATAAGCCACCTCGCAGACTTGATCCAGGGCCAGTAACAGTGGAGGCGTCTGCCGCGGCTGCTTATTCTCTCCTGCCGAACTTGGGTCGGTCGCCTCGGATTACCCTAACCATAGCCCGACAATTGCAATAGCCGCAAACGTAACCCAAATAAAATCAGCCCGTAGTCTAAGCTTGCCCCAAATCCCTCTCCAGCGGCGCGTCACGATTCTCCAACGATATGGTATTAGTTTCTTTGGATGCAAATCTAGTGACTCTTCTCGGCTGAAAGAGGTGATTAGCTAAGTAATTAATTATATAAAGATATGAATTGCCGCTCTCGGCAAAAATTTGACCCCCGGCTCCGCGCGAGTGCGCAAAAAGGTGAGATTTATGGCTGGGAGATGCTTTGACGGATCTTATTAAGCAGCCTTTTCAGCAGGTCGACCTCCGGTTCGCTCAGATTTTGAGTGATCCGGTCCCGCATGTCCCTCACTAAAGGAAAGAGGCGTTCATGCAACTGTTTCCCTTCCTTGGTGAGATAGATGCAAAATTTCCGCCGGTCCCGGGGGTCGGGTTGGCGAAAGATCAGATGCTTTTTCTCCAGGGCGTCCAGCATCCTGGTAATGTTAGGCTTGTCCTTGGAAGCCTTCTGGCCGATCTCACGCTGTGATAGCCCCTCTTCTTCCCATAAGTGACGGATGATGCCCCACTGTTCGGCGGTGATCTCCTGGCCGTTCTCCCGGAAGCAGCGCTGCAGGGACGACTTCAAGGCCAGGGCAGTACCGTAGATGATGAAGCCAAGGGAATCGGTGATATTATAATATTCGTCCATGGAATTAGTTATTAAAATTAGTTATATTAATAACTAATAAATATATAACGATTTGTCAAAAGGATTTTTTAATCTCTCGTGGAACCTGGTTTCACTTATCCGACCAAATCCTGCGCCTTTTCATGACCTTTGACAATCCAGCCAATTATTCGCCAAGGGCCTGTTTATTTCTGCGCCGGTATCGCTCTAGAAATTGGTTAATATGATAATGATCGCCTTGATAGTATCACGTCCCAGATGTACCTATCAAAAAATTGTTGTAGGGGCGCACCCGCTTGTGCGCCCTCATAGGGACGGACACATGGGTCCGCCCCTACCAATGATTCCAAAAAATTTTGATAAGAACATCCGGGACGTAATACTAGCAAGGTTGACAGGTTGGCGGTTCAATTTCATAATGTTTATGGGCCTTTTAGCCTGTTAGGCTCTCACTGAGCCCTGTTTTCGGAGCTTTCCTTGGCCTGGGGGCGACGGCAACTCCGGGAATTTATTTGTCTGGCGCGGGAATACTGGAATCAACAAGATGAAGTTTGAAAAAAAGACGATTTCTTTGATGTTGAGCGGCGCGGCGCTGGTCGCGTTCGTGCTTCTGGGATATTTAGCCTGCGGTAAGCGTGACCCGGTAGTTTTCCATACCGTCCCGGTAAAACGGGGCGACCTGCTGGCCAGTATCAGCGCTACTGGCACGGTGGAGCCGGAAGAGGTGATCGATATCGGCGCCCAGGTCGCCGGCCGCATTGTCGCCTTCGGCAAAGATAAACATGGCAAGCAGGTGGATTATGGCTCGGTGGTGGAGGCCAGAAGG
>JAMCQY010000070.1 GCA_023381945.1 Deltaproteobacteria bacterium | reverse complement strand
GAGTTCATTTGCTTTCTCACTTAATTTGTTTGATTCATAAACATCCTTTCAATAACCAGCGTCCCGCCTCCTTTTTTGGGGCGCTGTTTGCCTTGATGTACCGGCTCTGCCTGGCCATGACCCCGAAGCACAAATTCAAATTCAAAAACAGGCTCTTCAGCCTGGACGCCACGGTGGTGCAGCCGCTGCCTGTCTCTGTTTCCCCGGGCTCCCTTTCGCCGCACCAAGGGCGGCAGCTCCCTAGTTTGTTGGATTATAATGTAATGCCGGCTTCCGAAATGGTTATTTCTTATAGCGGCCTCAGTGATGATTGATCATAAAATCGTGCGGCAAGGGATTCCCCGCCTGCCTTTGGAGGGCAACCTCGACCTGACCTATCGCTGCAACAACACCTGCCGCCATTGTTGGCTGCGCATACCTGCCCATTCAAAAAAACGTCAGACAGAATTGTCATTGGAAGAGATAAGACAGATTTCCGATGAAGCGCGGCAGATGGGTTGCCGGAAATGGCATATCTCCGGCGGCGAACCCATGCTGCGTCCTGATTTCGTTGAAATATTCGATTACCTGACTTCGAGGTCCGTTTCTTATAGCCTTAATACTAATGGCACCTTGATCACCCCCCGGATCGCCCGCCTGCTGACCCGTAAGGGCAGCAAGATGGTGGCTCTGTATGGCGCCACCGCCAAAGTTCACGACCACGTGACCCGCCAGGCCGGCTCATTTGCCGCCACCATGCAGGGGTTTGCCTATCTCAAGGAGGCCGGGGCCAGTTTCATCGTCCAGATCATTCCGATGAGGGCCAACTTCCACCAGTTCGAAGAGATGGTGAGCCTGGCCCGGTCCTTGAGCCCTCATTACCGCGTCGGCGCCCCCTGGCTGTATCTTTCGGCTTGCGGTTCGGCCAAGCAAAACGCCGAGATCAGGCGGCAGCGCCTCGATTCCAAGGAGGTCGTTTTTCTGGATCAGCCCGACCTGGGATATGAGGATTGGGCCGCCGGAGAAGCGGAGCCCGCCTGCCAGGCGGAAGAGGGAGATGATCGCCTTCTGGCCCGGTGTATCGCCCAGCGCCGGGATTTCCATATCGATCCTTATGGCGGTATGAGCTTTTGCTGCTTCGTCAAGGACCCGGATTTGCGCTACGATTTGCGGGCTGGCACCTTTCAGGAAGCCTGGGACCGGTTCATCCCGCCTCTTGCTGACCGCGTCCGCGGAGGCCGGGAATATCAGGAAAATTGTGGGGCTTGCGAGTCGCGTTCCGACTGCCGCTGGTGCGACGTTTACGGTTTTCTGGAGCACCGGCGCCACGGCGCCAAGGTGGATTATCTCTGCCGAGTGGCCAGGGAAAACCGCGCCTTTAAGGAGGATTGGCAACGCCGGCATCGCCGGTACTATGGCATCGCTGGCCTGACGGTGCTGGTGGAGTCCGACCTGCCCATCACCGAAGGCACCTTTGTCCCCAAATTCCAGCAATTTCAAATCAACCGCCCCGGCGACGAGCTCATTTCTATCCGTCATCATTTCAGCCTGCCTGACCTGGCACGCCAGGACCTGGGGGTCGAAGTTTACCGGAAGACCCCCTGGGCCATCTATCACAGAGGCCGCGCCTGGATCTATCTGGGCATCTCACCTGATCCTGCCGATCCCAGTCTGCATCAGGTGGCGGTCTTTAACCAGGACCACACCCGCGGCAAGATTTATCATCCCCGGGAAGATGTCTTTCGCAAGGGCGGATTGCACGCCCTGACCCTCATGGCCACTGACCAGATCTGGCTGGCCCGGGTCCTGGCCGACCGTCAGGGGTGTTTTCTCCATTCCAGCGCTGCCGTCATCAATGGCCAGGGACTCCTTTTTGTGGGACACTCTGAGGCCGGAAAATCCACCACGGTGAAGATGCTTCAGGGAAGAGCCGAGATCTTGTGTGATGACCGCAACATCGTCCGCCGTTGGCCCGACGGATTCAGGGTCCACGGTACCTGGAGCCATGGCGAGGTGCCCCTGGTGTCAGCGGCCGCAGCTCCGCTAAGGGCCATCCTGTTTCTCCGCAAGTCATCCCAAAGCCGCCTGGTCCGTCTGGAAAATCGCCGGGAAATACTGGGCCGGCTGCTCGGTTGCCTGATCAAGCCGCTGGTCACCGCCGACTGGTGGGACAAGACCCTGGATCTGATGGAATCTATGGTCCGGGAGGTTCCCTGCTATGAGATGGAGTTCGACCAGAGCGGCGGGATTGTGGCTGATCTGGAAGCCCTGGTGCAAGAGAGACCGTGAACGGCGAAACCTCAACTTCCTATGCTGCCCGGATCAATGCGAGGCACCACCGGCTTTGGAAAAACCGCACCCCGCTGCTGGGCAGCCTGGACCTGGAGCTCACCGAGCGCTGCAATAATGACTGCATCCATTGCTGCATCAATCTGCCGGAGAATGATGCCGCAGCCAGGCAAAGGGAACTGACCACCGGCCAGATTAAGGCTGTCCTGACGGAAGCCGCGGCGCTGGGAGCCCTGTCAGTCCGCTTCACCGGAGGGGAGCCGCTGCTGCGGGAGGATTTTGCCGAGCTCTATCTATTCGCCCGCCGCCAGGGACTCAAGGTACTGCTCTTTACCAACGGCCGTCTGATCTCCCCGGAGCTGGTCAAACTCTTTAAGCACATCCTGCCCCTGGAAAAAATCGAGGTCAGCGTCTATGGCATGAGGCGGGAATCCTACGAAGCCGTATCCAGGGTGCGCGGCTCCTTTGCGGAGTTCCGGCGCGGTATTGACCTATTGAGGGAGGCCGGGATTCCCTTCGTGGCCAAGGGGGCGCTCTTGCCGCCCAACCGCCGGGAAATGGAAGAATTCGAAGCCTGGGCCGCCACTATCCCGGCTATGGACAGGCCGCCCTCTTACTCCATGTTCTTTGATCTGCGCGGCCGCCGGGATTCTCCGGCTAAAAACCGGCTTATCCAAAGTCTGCGGGTTTCTCCGGACGATGGGGTTGCTCTGCTCAGGAGGCGGGGCCAAGCCTATTTCCAGGAAATGCGCCAGTTTTGCGGCAAGTTCATGGGTCCCGCCGGTGACCTGCTGTTTTCCTGCGGCGCGGGTCATGGGGCCTGCGTCGATGCTTACGGCGCCGTACAGCCCTGCTTGTTGCTGCGAGACCCGGATATGGCTTATAATTTGCAGGGTGGTTCATTAAGGGAGGCGCTCACGGATTTTTTCCCTCGACTGCGGCAGACCAGGGCTACCAATGCGGACTACTTAGACCGGTGCGCCCGCTGCTTCCTCAAGGGACTGTGCGAACAGTGTCCGGCCAAGTCCTGGGCGGAGCATGGGACGCTGGATACGCCGGTAGATTACTTGTGTCAGGTGGCCCATGCCCAGGCCCTGGACCTTGGCCTCCTCCGGGAGGGGGAGCGCCCCTGGGAAGTTAAGAATTGGAAAGAGAGGATCGCATGGCTATGACTGTTACTCTTGACCAGGTTTATGCCGTCTCCGACGACGTGGTCGCCCGGGAGATCGAGGGAGAGATCATCATCGTACCCCTGGTGGCCGGCATCGGCGACCTGGAGGATGAACTCTTCACCCTGAATGAAACGGGGAAGGCCATCTGGGATAAAATCGACGGCCGGCGCAGCCTTGAAGCGGTGATTGCTGAACTTGCCGCCGAGTACCAGGCGGAACCGGGAGAGATCGAAACTGATGTCCTGGGGCTAGTCCAGGAGTTGGTGAACCGGCGGATGCTCCAGCACTGTAACTGAAGTTGCCGGAACCACGGTGTCCTATAGCGTGTACATAAGTGTTTACAGAACGAATCGGCAATGTTTCATTGTTTAAACGTTTCTGCTGAGATTTATTGATTGATCACCCGTTGTAATTTCCATTTTCTGCATCCTCTGCGTCAGAAGACGGCTTTCTGTGAACCTAATCTCTCTTGGCATTTCTATTGCAGCACTATTTGACTAGCCGACTAGATCTCTTCTGTTCAAAAAGTGGGTCAAGCCCCAAATGTTAGTGATCGGGCGGGGACCGGCGGAAGAAGCCGTACCAGCCGTCTGCAAAGAGGGATGGCACCGGGGGAAGACCCGATATTTGCAGGAGACCTAATTCACCTTACTGATGCCGAAATTGCAGTACGACCAACAGTTTAAAAATGTGCCCCCATCCTGCCTCTATAGCGTGCCCGGTGGGGTGCTGTCCCTTTCGGGGCCGGCCCTGCAAGAATTCCTGCGGGCCGTTTTAAGCCGCGGCGCCTCTTTCCGCTTCAAGGCGCGGGGCTTTAGCATGCACCCGTTTATTCAAGATGGTGACAATTTAACCATTATACCTGTGAAAGGAGGCAAGCTCCGTTGCGGCCAGGTGGCGGCCTTTTGCCATCCTGAAACCGGGAAGCTGGTGGTGCACCGGCTGCTGTGCCGGCGGCCGGGGGGGGTCCTGGTCCGGGGAGACAATATTCCGGATGCGGATGGTCTGATCCGGCCCGCGGATGTTCTGGGCCTGGTGACCCGGGTGGAACGGCAAGGCCGGGCCGTGCTTTTAGGCCTGGGACCGGAGCGCCGGTTGATCGCCTGGCTCTCCCGCCATAACCTTTTGAAACCTGTAATTTTTAGGGCCGGACAGCTTTTACGGCCCTGGCGGCGGACCCTGGTTTGAGCGCTTCTTTTGTCAGCACCGATTCCCTGCCCCGTTTTCACCTTTGGGACAAGATGCAAGAACGGCGGGCGCCAATCTCCTTCGACCTGGAGGTGACGGCCCGCTGCAACAATGATTGCCCTCATTGTTACATCAATCTGCCCGCCGGGGACCGGCTGGCCAGGGAGAAAGAGCTTTCCCTGGAAGAGATTCTGAGAATTGGCCGGGAGGCGGTCTCCATGGGGGCCTTGTGGTGCCTGCTCACCGGCGGCGAGCCCCTGCTCCGGGAGGACTTTGCCGAGATTTACCTGGGACTGAAGCGGCTGGGGCTCCTGGTGTCGGTGTTTACCAATGCCTGCCTGGTGTCGGCGGAGCATGTCGAGCTTTTTAAACATTTTCCGCCCCGGGATCTGGAGGTTTCAGTATATGGCGCCACCCGGGAGACCTATGAGGCCGTGAGCCGCCGGCCCGGCTCCTTTAGCGCCTTCCGGCGCGGCTTGGACCTGTTGCTGGGCAGCGGGGTGAAGGTGCGCCTCAAGGCCATGGCCCTCAGGGCCAATGTTCACGAACTGCCCGTCATCGCCGCTTTTTGCCGGGCGCGCACCCGGGATTACTTCCGCTTCGATCCCTTGCTGCACCTGCGCTTTGACGGCGACCCGCGCCGGAATGAAGAAATCAAGGGCCAGCGCCTGTCCCCGGCAGAGATCGCGGCTCTCGAACAGGCCGACCCGGAGCGGGCCGCGGCCTTGAAAAAAGGCTGCGACCGGTTGATCATGCCTTCCTGCACCGAAGCGGCCTGCGATCACCTGTTTCATTGCGGCGCCGGCCTGGGCAGCTTCAACGTGAGTTATGCCGGCCTCTTCCGGCTGTGCTCCTCCCTGTGGCACCCGGATTGTGTTTACGACCTGCGCCGCGGCAGCCTCCGGGAAGCTTGGGATTATCTGGTCCCCCGGGTCAGGGAGATGCGTTCGCAGGAGCGCGAGTTTCTTGAGAAATGCCGCGCCTGCCCGCTCATCAATCTCTGCCTCTGGTGCCCGGCCCACGCCCACCTGGAGAGCGGCCGGCTGGACAACTGGTCGGATTATTTCTGCTCGGTGGCCCGGGCCCGGGCCCGGGCCTTAGGATTTTAAATCGGCATGGGAAGCTCTTGTTAAATTCCTTTCTGCCGAAGAATCTATATCCTCCGGCTTTGCTGCGGATGACAAGAAGCCGGTTTTGCAAGGGCCTCAGGAGGAAGGGTTATGCGTAAATGGAACAAACCCCTGTTGATCGTGTTGGCTAGAGGGACCGCGGATGAAAACGTCTTAGGTGTGTGCAGAGGCACCAAGACTGCTTCGCAAAGCAAAAATAGTGGTTGTTATTGGAGAGGATTTTGCACGAGTTGCAACCTGGATGCCATTAGTTAATGATCTGGCCATCCCGAAATGCTTGGAACCGGACCTATTAGACCTGTCAGATTAGGATGGTGCAGGCGAATGACATCTTCCAAAAAAATTTGGCGCAAACCCCAGCTTATCGTCTTGGCGCAAGGGATGCCGGAGGAAAGCGTTTTGGATACTTGCAAGTATTCGTCGGGGGGGCCCTCAACCAGCAAAAACAGTTGCCGCACTTATTATGACTATGGAATCGTTAAGTTTTGTTCATATCCTCCCTGTAACGCCAGGAGGGCTAGCTAGTCCCAACGGGCGGCGCACTTTAGATTTTTTGCTTGATCATAATTAAAAAAGGTGCTAAGGAGGATAAAAAAATGATTAAAAAAATTTGAAAAAGGAAATCCCTGAGGCGCCAAATGAATCGCCGGGAAAGGCGAAATTGGCGACCTGAGTGGGAGGAGGGTGGATGAAGGCATGGGAGACACCCCGGTTGATCGTGCTGGCCAAAGGGGCCCCGGAGGAAGTCCTTTTGAAGTGGTGCAAAGATGGCATTACAGGGCCAGGTTATTCATATAAGGGATGTCAGAATAAAGATTCCACTTACGGTTGCGTAAGTTGCAGTATACAATCTGAATCTTGATGATTTATGTCACAATCATTTGTTTCGCTTACTAAAAAATGTTGCGGAACAATCATCAGAAGAGTCCAGGGCACCGGCAAATATCGGTTGATTGCCAAGAATCTGCGTCCTTCTATACAACTTATTGATTTTTGTCAAAGAGCCAAAATTAAAATACCTAGGGCACTTAATCTAGGAGACCAACTAGCTGAAACGTCTTCCATCCCTGGTGTGACCAACTACCTGGCTCTCAGAAAAAATACTGTAGTCGGTTTTGTCCAACTAGTCCGGCATCCTCCCGAACACTTCCCTTATGTCGGTTATTGGCTATTCGGCCTGACAGTATCTACCCCCTGGCGGGGCATGGGGATCGGGGAGGCGTTGACTCTCAAGGTCATGCAGCAGGCAGAGGCGGAAGGGGCGTCAGAACTATTGCTTTTGGTGGCTGAAGATAATTGGCCCGCTTTAAAGCTCTATGACAAATTGGGCTTTGAAAAAACAGTCATCCCCGCTCTGGAGAGTCAGTTGGAAGAAGAACGGCTGGTCCGCGGCAAGCGGCGTCTGGTAATGCGTACAGCGCTCCCTGGATCCTGACAAATTTGGCAACAATTAAAAAATAAGCCCAGATAAATGTCCTGGATTTACCGGCAATCGAAGATGTATTAATTCTACATACGAGGTTTGGGATTATGAAAAAATGGCAGAGGGCACGACTGATCGTCTTGAGTCGCGGCGCCCCGGAGGAGTACGTTTTGACTGCCTGCAAGACCAACAATGGTACAGCTACAGGATCTAGTCAAACCATCGATAATTGTAAGGCTCCATCATCAACAGGAGGCGGTTGCGGCGCTTGCAGCAACCGGGGCAATAGCTGAATTATCTTTGCTAGTCGTCACAAACAGAGGTCGTACGATTATTGCTTCTTTAATCTAAACTTTACAGCAACTATATAGCCTTTCATACCAAATTGCCAAAAGGAGATGTTGTAGGGTCGGACCCAGGTGTCCGCCCAAATGAGGGCGCACACGCGGGTGCGCCCCTACAATAGACATTTCTTGTTCATCGGCTACAACCTGGTATCAAATGCTGGTTAGGGTATCTATACATAGGGTCATAAAATTTTGCACATTTTGTCATTCTGAGGCGCCGGAGGCGCCGAAGAATCTCGTCTTTTCACGAAAACCAGAGACCCTTCGCTTTGCTCAGGGTGACAAAACTGGGGTTATGACTCGACCTAACATGCGCAATTATTTATGACGTTATATCTAGCTTAAATAATTTCAGAATAATATCGATGTGAAAGAGTGAGGGAGGCGAGCCTGCAACTTAATGGAGCCTCGCGTTAACCAAGTTGAACATGAGGGATTGATACGTTGTCTTCACCTGGAGACCAGCATTTCGCCCTCAGACAGGCTCAAACCGCCGCCAGATACTGATTGGCCTGGCCTGCTAAAAGCCGCCCTGGGCCATGGAGTGTTTCCTTTCCTCTACCGTTGGTTGGCAGACAGTTGCCCGGAAACGGCGCCGCCGGAGGTTCTCCGCGACTGGCGCCGCCTCTATAAAATCCAAGCCCGGCAAAACCTGGAAAAGACTACGGAATTAATCCAGCTTCTCAACCAGTTAGCCTCCCTGAAGATCCCCGCGGTTCCCTTCAAAGGCCCGGTATTGGCGGCGGTGGCTTATGGAGACATTGCCCTCCGCCAGTTCGTGGATTTGGACATTTTGGTGAGCCGGAAAGATATTGAGAAAGTAAAAGACCTGCTGCTCTCCCAGGGCTATACCTCACGCTATTCCCTGACCAAGAAACAGGAGCGCCTGCATCTAAAATACGGCGTCGAGTTCACCTTCGAGCACCCGCGGCGCACCATGCTGGACGTCCACTGGCGGTTTGCAGCCGGCTACCTGGGCGGCGGCCTGGACCCGGAGGAGGCCCTGGCCCGGCGGGTGCCCGTGCAAGTCCTGGGAAAGACGGTATCCACCCTCCATCCCGAAGACCACCTGTTGCTCCTTTGTCAGCACGGCACCTTTCACTCCTGGGCCAACCTGTCGTTAGTGAGCGACGTGGCCCGCCTGGTCCATTCGCAGAATAACTGGAATTGGCCGCGGTTGTTACAGAGAGCCCAAGTTGTGGGCCAATGGCGCCAGACCCTTTTGGGCCTCTCCCTGGCCCAGGGGGTTTTGGGGGCGCCGGTGCCTGCGGAGGTAATCAGGGAGGCCGAGGCGGAACCGGTCGTGGCCGCGGTCCACCGGTGGGTAGCCCGGAATATGTGGAAAAGGACCGGGGAACCCCTAAGTTTCTTTGAGCAAACCTCCTTTTATTTGCAGACGCAGGATAGCTTTAAAGATCAGGTCCGCCATGTCTGGTGCCGCGTCTGCCAACCCACGGTGGAGGATTGGCGCTGGGCGCCTTTGCCGGATCGGCTATACGGGCTGTACTACCTTATCCGGCCCCTGCGCCTGGGATGGCAAGGCCTGGTTCAGCCATTAATGCGGCGCCTGACTGGTTCCCTCGGCTGGGCCGGGCGGGGTCTGGCAGCCAGATCCACCCCTGCCTGACTGGCACAGTTTTGCTTCCCGCCTTAAGTATTTCTTTTCCCAACTCCTGGATAGCCAGCCGGGGATTTTTATCAAATACTAGACTTGTCGTAAAACTAAAATTATGTGCAATTAAATGAAAATACAAGATATTTTATCAGTAGTGTCCGGCAGAGATTTTGCAGGAAAACTATCAAATTGGAGCTGAAGATACGTTCATAGAAGTTTAGCCAGAACGGGTGCAGTTTAGGAACCGGGGCTGAAA
>JAMCQY010000284.1:781-9637 GCA_023381945.1 Deltaproteobacteria bacterium | reverse complement strand
CTGATCCTCGTTTCCAGTAACCTTTTGGGACTACTCCAGGGAAAGGTTTCCATCTGGCTGATCATCGGCGTCATCCTGGTGGCGCTGGTAGCCCTTTTGCCGCTAGCTGTCAAGAAAATCAAGGCCCGGCGCGGCGAATCGGTGGATATTTAAGACGGTCGGTATAATGACGAGAGGTTATCGAATGCCCCTAAACTGGCAGAGAAAGTGGTTGCCCCTGCTCATTCCGTTGGCCTTGTTCGTGGCCTGGCTGGTCCTGTCTTTGATCCCGCATCTGGCGGGTGGAGCGACCCTGGAAGAATTCGTCCTCCCGGGTTTTGATCCAGGCGAAGGAGCCGAAGAATTTTAATCGATAAAACCTGATTCCAACTTGCAGGCGTACCAGCGGCTTGTCATTTTGCCGAGACGCAACCCGCGTTCTGCCAAATAATTTTTATGCTCAATTCTCACTGTCTACTGACTAGTCTCTAATCCTTAACCCCTGACGATCTTATCCACCTGAATATTGTGGGCCTTGAGGAGTTTCCATAAAGTCACCCGGCTAATGCCCAGGAGGCGGGCGGCCTCGGCCTTCTTGCCGCCGGCCTGGGTGACGGCCTCAAGGAGGCGCGCTCTCTCGTCCGCTCCCCGGGCGGGAGACTCAGCAGGCCGGGCTCTGGCCTGGACCACGTTTCGCCGGCTGAACATGGCCGTCAGATGGTCTTTCTGGATGACGCCCTCCGGGCAGAGGACAAAGGCATACTCGATGACGTTGATAAGTTCCCGGACATTGCCGGGCCAATCGTAGGAGCCTAAAAGCTCGAGGGCGTCATCGGTAATGCCGGTGATGGGTTTGCGGGTCCGCCGGCGGCCCTGGTCGATGAAGGCCTTGACCAACAGGGGAATATCCTCGCGCCGCTCCTTTAACGGGGGCAGATGAATCGGAATGACGCCGATGCGGTAAAAAAGGTCTTCCCGGAAGCGTCCTTGGGCCATGAGGCGGTGCAGATCCTTGTTGGTGGCAGTGATCACCCGCACGTCCACGGCGATGGGGGCATGATCGCCCACCTTCTCGATGGTCTTCTCCTGGAGCACCCGCAGCAGCTTGGCCTGGGTGGCCATAGGCAGGTCGGCAATCTCGTCCAGGAAGATGTCACCGCCGTCCGCGGCTTCGAAGCGCCCGACCCGGGTGCGGTCAGCCCCGGTGAAGGCCCCTTTGACGTGGCCGAAGAGTTCGCTTTCTAACAAAGACTCATTCAAGGCGGCGCTGTTCACCTTGATGAAAGGCCCCCGGCGCCGGGGACTGAGGCGGTGGATAGCCGCGGCTACCAATTCCTTGCCGGTGCCGGACTCGCCGTAGATGATCACCGGCGCCCCGGATTGAGCCGCGGCGGAAATCAGGGTGAAAAGCTGCACCATCACCGGAGATTTGCCGATGATGCCATGAAAGCCCTGCTCCCGGCTGACTTCCCGGTGCAGGTGGGAGATGAAGAGCTGCATCATATCCGGGGACTTCTCGTGCAGGCCGTGCGCCAGGTCTTCACGGTTCAGTTCCCGGCGCAGATGTGAGATGACCCGCTCCTTGGCCACCACCTCGCTCAGGTCAGTAAGGTTCTCCACCCCAGCCAGCAGCCGGCCCGAGGGGTCCTTTAACACCGCGGCATTTTTCAGGACCTGTAGGTTGGTGCCATCTTTTTTCTCCAGGGTGCATTGACGCCGCCGGACCGAGCCCCGCTGGAACAGTTCGCACTGTTTGCATCGACCCGAAGTCAAGGCATCCAGGCAGGCGTTACACCTCAGGATGGTGCAGGGCTGGCCGACGAGTTCCTCCGGCTGATAACCGGTGAGCTCTTCCATGGCGCGATTAGCAGCCAGGATAATGCCTTCCGGGTCCACTACCAGAAAGCCGTCCATCATGGTGTCGATGACGGTTCTCCAG
Organism: Deltaproteobacteria bacterium; assembly: GCA_023381945.1. The sequence goes on along the minus strand of JAMCQY010000284.1, from coordinate 7,719 downwards.
AATTGTTCCGGGTCCCCGCCGAATAAACCTGCTTTGGAAGGAAACGGCGGTTGGTTCATGATCTCTCCGTCGAGCACCCTTGGTCTTAAGAGTCCTATCAGGGTTAATGGTTAACAGTTAAATAGTTAACCTACGTTAACCCGATAATCTTAACGTTGTCAAGCCCCATCCGCCAAACCTCGCTTTTATTTCTGTTATATCAATATATTAATCGTTACTGCCCAATTTCTTTCCTTGGCAGGCTTCTTGCTTAACCTCAGACCGGGGGATGCAGATGACGACGATTCTCGTCAAGCAGCCGACTTCTCAACCATGAATTAATTTATTATCTGATAAAGTCAGGTGATAAACTCAGAATTTGGCTATAGATACAGGAAGGCTGCCATGGCAAAGGAAGTTTTCAGCATCTGCTTCATGTGCACGGTGCGCTGCCCCATCCGGGTGCTGGTGGAAAATGACGACGTGAAGTGGATCGAAGGCAACCCGCACGTGGCCGGCATTGAAGGGGCCTTGTGCGCCAAGGGTTCCGCCGGGCTGGCGCTGCTGCATGACGTGGAGCGGCCGCAGTATCCTATGATCCGTATCGGCTCCCGGGGCGCGGGCCAGTGGCAACGGGCCACTTGGGACGAGGCCCTTGAATTTGTCGCTGACCAACTCCAGGAGATTGTCAAGGAACATGGCCCCGAAAGCGTCGTCTTCGGGGAGCGCACCAACCTCAATACCCATATCAGCAAGACTTTCATGAAGGCTTTAGGCTCGCCCAACCACTTCACCCACGACGCCCTGTGCAAGGGCTCGGTGAACACGGCCTTCCGCAGCCTGACGGGCTACACCGATGCGCAGGTGGGGGTGGACTACGCCAACACCCGCTATATAGTGCTTTACGGCCGGAATATCTTCGAATCCCTGGAAATCAAGGCCATCAACAACCTGCTGTCGGCCATGGAAAGGGGGGCCAAGCTCATCTACATCGACCCCCGGGTCAGCATTACGGCCACCAAGGCTGACCGCTACTGGATGATCCGGCCCGGCGCCGATCTGGCCCTCAACTACGCCCTGATCCACACTATCATCAAAGAGCGCCTCTTTGATGCCGATTTTGTCAGCCGCTGGGTGGACGGTTTCCAGGAACTACAGGCATTTGTGGAGCCCTATACCCCGGCATGGGCCGAAGCGGAAACCGGTATTCCAGCCGCCGGGATCGTCACCCTGGCCCGCGAGGCCGCGGCTGCCAGGCCGGCCGTAGTCTTTCACTACGGCTACCGCGGGGCGCACCATCCCAACGAGATCCATTTCCGGCGCTCGCTCATCATGCTGAATGCCCTGATGGGCTCCATCGAAGCCAAGGGCGGCCTGTTTTTCAAGAAAGGCCCTAAGGCTGCCGGCCGCGGGGATATCCGCAAATACGTGGAACAAGAATTTCCCAAGATCGAGGCGCCCAGGTTCGACGGCTCCGGGGGCGCCAAATTCCCCCTGGCCGATGCTTCCCACGGCAACGCCCAGATGCTGGCCCAGGCCATCCTGAATGAGGACCCTTATCCCGTCAGGGGCGCCATCTTCAACCGCTTCGACCCGTTGCAGTCCCTGCCCGACGCCGCGGCCACCCGCAAGGCCTTGGATAAGCTGGACCTCATTGTCGCCATCGATGTCAACTTCAGCGAAATCGCCTGGTACGCCGACGTCCTGCTGCCGGAGTCCATCTACCTGGAGCGGGCCGACTCCATTCAGGCGGTTTCCGCTTTGAAACCGCAGCTTTATATGCGGCGGCAGGCAGTGTCGCCGCGCTACGATACGCGCCCCGGCTGGCTTATCCTCAAGCAATTGGCGGAGCGCCTGGGTCTGGGCAAATATTTTCCTTATGAGACCATCGAAGATATCTGGAATTTTCAGCTTCAGGACCTGGGGGTCAAGATTGAGGATTTTGACGCCAAGGGTTTCGTAGTTCTCACGGATAAAAACCTGCTATGGGACAAAAATGATTTGAAGTTCAAAACTCCTTCGGGCAAGATCGAACTGGTGAGTTCGCTGATGGAGAAGGCAGGCTTTCCGTCATTTCCGCCTTACGAGCCGGTGCCCCGCTCCAGCAATGGCAACTTCAAGCTGCTGGTAGGACGCCATGCTGCCCATACCCACGTTTCCACGCAAAACAACCTTTATCTTTCCGAACTGGTGCCGGAGAATCTCCTGTGGATTAATGACCAAGCTGCCAACCGCCTGGGGATCAGGGACGGGAAATACGTGAAGGTGGCTTCGCCTTTAAAGACCAGCGGCAAAATCAAGGCCAAGGTGACGGAGCTGATCCATCCCGAGGCGGTCTTCATGCTGCACGGCTTCGGAAAGACGGTGCCGGTGCAGACCCGCTGCTGCGGCAAAGGCGCCAGTGACGCCCTGCTCCAGGAGAATATCGCTGATCCGGCCGGCGGCAGCCCGGCGTATGACCATACCCTGGTACAGGTGCGGAAAATCAGGGATTAGAGGATAGAGTAAAACCTTCTTGAGCGAGGAAGGAATGAGCCAATATTATCTGCTGCAAGATCAAAAGAAGTGCATCGGCTGCTTGAGCTGTGAAGTTCATTGCAAGAGCAACAAGGGGCTGCCCATGGGGCCGCGCCTGGGCCAGATTATTTCGGTGGGGCCCAAGATGGTGGGGGAGGCGCCGCGGGCCGGCTTCGTCTTTATGCCCTGCTTCCACTGCTCCGAGCCCTGGTGCGTGCCGGTGTGCCCCACCGGTGCGATGCGCAAGCGGCCCAAAGATGGCATCGTCTATATCGAACAGTCCCTGTGCGCCGGCTGTAAGAGCTGCATCACTGCCTGTCCCTGGGGCGCCCCCCAATGGCACCCGCAATTGGGCAAGGCGGTGAAATGCGACTATTGCATGGACCGCATTGACCATGGCCTGAAACCGGCCTGCGTCAGCAAGTGTGTTACCCATTGCCTCGGCTTTGGCGATGCTGGACAGTTGGATACCGGCCGCAGGGAACGGTTGGCCCGGGCGGTGGCTTTCGAACTGGATACCGTGGTCAGCGCCCGATAAAGTGAGGGTGAGAGTGAGCAGCAAGCAGTAAAAGTTGTTGGTTTTTTTGCCCCCTGCTCACTGCTCACCGCCCACTGTTTTTCAGACTTTCAGTTGCGGGGAGTCGGCCCCGGCAACTCCTTCGGCAGGGAGTTGCCAGTCTTGATCCCTTCAGCCGGCTTCCTGCAACTGAGAGGAGGTCTTATAGTTAATGGCCTTTGAGGACCCCAATCTCCAGATCAACATCTTCACTTTTCCCGGCCGCGCCTTGGCAGAAGCCGAAGCGGTAAAGGACGCCTTTACCCGCGCCTTGCGGGAACGGGCTATGGACGAATTGGGCCCCTTAGATGTCAACCTGATGGGCTGGCGGGGGATCGAGGGCCGGGATGTCATGGTGGAGGTGCGCCACAACGGCGGCTCCAGCTTATATGAGCTGGTGACCCCGGATATGGCGGCCCGCATCGTCCAAAGCCATCTGGAGGAGCATCGCCCGGTGAGACGTTGGGCAGTGGGCCAGGACTATGAGGCTTATTATGAGTCTCAAACCATTCGAATCTCAGAGCTTCTGGGGAAGATCGAACCCCTGTCGCTGGAAGATTACCAGGATTACGACGGTTACAAGAGTCTGCTGTCCTTTTACAGCCAGGGCTTTGACTCCTTTCTGCAAAAGGTGGTGGCTGCTGGATTCTGTGAGTTCTCCCGGACCCGGAGCACTCCCTGCGGCGCCGCCTGGTGCACCCTCCAGGCAGAAAACCGGCACCCTATTTTATTGATTAATGCCGCGCCGCCATTGGCGGAAGCCACCGCAGAACTGCTGCTGCTGGAAGGGTGTCCACACCAGGTGTTGGAAGGCATCCTGCTGGCTGCCAAGACCCTCCATGCCCAGGCCGATCTTGGCTGCCAAGACCCTCCATGCCCAGGCCGCGGTGGTCTATCTGCCGGCCGACGCCTCCCTGGCGGCCGAGCGGCTGCGGGCCGCCTGGGGCGGATTGCTGGCGAGCCATATTCTGCCGGAGCCGCCTCCCATAAACCTTATCGTGGTTTCCGGTGAGGCGCGCTTTTTGGTGGAAGATGAAGATCTCTTCATCCAGTCCATCCAGTCGCTGCTGCCCCGGGAATTTCTCCGGCGCGATCCTGATTCCACCTGGCTCATTCACAGCCTGGGCACGGTGGCCTCCCTGCCCTTCATTGCCCAGACGCCGGTATCCACTTTCCGGAAGCTGGGAATTGCCTGCTCCTCCGGCACTTTAATCTTTCGCCTGATAGGGGCGGTGGAGAACCCCGGTTTTGTGGAGGTGAACATTTCCTCCACCCTGGAGGAAGTGATCCAGGGCCCCGGAGGCGGCTTCCGCCATGGCCGCAAACCCAAGGCCATTATAGTGGGCGGCCCTCTGGGAGGCATCTTCCCCCTGCACCTCCAGAAGCTCGCTCTGGACCATGAAACACTTTTGCAAATGGGGGGTTCCCTGGCCCTCGGGACCATCCAGGTGCTGGACGAAAGTGACTGCATCGTTGCCCTGGTGCGGAAGCAGATGGAATTTCTGCTGCAGCAACCGGGGGCACAATGCACCTCCTGTCATAATAAGCTCTTACAGATCAAAAACCTGCTGGACCTGATCGCAGCCGGGGAAGCCGGTGCGGAAACCTTGGTGGAGATGGAGAGCGCCTGCGAGAGCTTAAAGTCTAAGGCCGCTTGTAACCTGGGACGCCTGGCGGTGAATCCTATCCTTACTTCGCTGCACTATTTCCCGGATGAGTATCGGATGCACACGGGAAACCGGCACTGCCCGGCCCGGGCCTGCCCCAAACTCCTGCTGGCGCCCTGCCACGCCGCCTGCCCGGCGGGGATCGATGTCCCGAGCTACCTGGCCTTAGTGGCCCATGGCCGGTTTGTGGAAGCCCTGGAAGTGATCCGTCAGGACAATCCGTTCCCCTGGGTCTGCGGCCTCATCTGTCCGCACCCCTGCGAGCGGCACTGTGTGCGCCGGCACTTGGACGAGCCTCTGAACATTAAATACCTCAAGGCCTTTGTCGCCGACTACGCCACCCGCCACGGAGAATACGCGCCCCTAAAGCCCGAGAAGCCCAACGGCCATAAGGTGGCCATCATCGGCTCCGGACCCGCCGGACTGTCCTGCGCCCATTATCTGGCTTTACGGGGGTACGGGGTGACCATCTTCGAGGCCCTGCCGGTGGCCGGCGGTCTCTTCATGGCCGGCATTCCCGAATACCGCCTGCCCCGGGAGGTGGTAAATAAGGAAGTGGAGTTGATCCGCTCCCTGGGAGTGGAGATCAAAACCGGGGTCACGGTAGGACGCGACCTCACGCTCGATGACCTGCGCCGCCAGGGCTATGAGGCCTTCTTCCTGGGGATCGGGGCGCACCTGGGCTACAAGCTGAAGATCGAGGGGGAAAACGATTTCCCCCAGGTCTTTGATGTGATTTCCTTCCTGCGCCAGGTGAACCTGGGCAACAAAGAAAGGCCGGCAGATAAGGTGGTGATCATCGGCGGCGGCAATGCCGCCATGGACGCGGCCCGCACCTGCGTGCGCCTGGGCTGCTGCGAAGTTCACGTCTCCTATCGCCGCACCCGCAAAGAAATGCCGGCCCACCCCGAAGAGATTGAACAGGCCCTGGAGGAAGGGGTGCAGATTCATTTTCTGACGGTGCCTATCAGGATCGGCGGTGATAATGGCCGAGTCCGTTACCTGGAATGCCTCCAGGCGGAGTTGGGCCGCCCGGACGCCTCCGGCCGGCGCCGTCCCTTACCGGTGCCGAACAGCAACTTCCGGGTCGAGGCGGGGGCAATAATCACCGCCATCGGCCAGCAGCCGGACCTTTGTCCCTTTCCGGAGCCGCCGGTGGAGACCAGCCCCTGGTGCACCATCGTCACCGAGCGCACCCATACCGGCACCAGTGTTCCGGATATCTTTGCCGGGGGGGACGCGGTCACCGGTCCCGCCACTGCAGTGGAGGCCATTGCCGCGGGGAAGCAGGCGGCCCTGGATATTAACCAGTTTCTGTCGGGTGAAACCGGACCGGCGCCGTCGGCCCGGCCCCAGAAGCGCGGCAGGGTGCCATTCCTGACTATTTCGGCAAAGAAGAAGATTGCTAATCACCGAGTGCCCACGCCTTTTCTGGATAAAGAGGAGCGGCGCCATAATTTTGACCGGGTGGAACTCGATTACCGCGTGGAGGAGGCTAAAAGGGAAGCCCAACGCTGCCTGCGTTGTGATATTTGCATCCGCTGCGGCGCCTGCGAGCGGGTTTGCCGGGACACCATGCAGGTCGATGCCCTGAAGTTCATCCAGATCAGCCCTGCGGAACGGCTGCTTAGTGACTATAGCCGTGCCGGCGAGCGTTGCATCGCCTGCGGTGCCTGCGCTTTGGCCTGTCCCACCGGAGCTATCAATTATTTGGAAGGTCCGGAAGGACGGGTAGTGCGTCTGTGTGGTACTGTGCTGAATTTGTTGGAGTTGCCCAAGTGCCAGGGCTGCGGCGGTCCCTTGCCTCCGCAGCGTTACCTGGATTACGTGACCTCTCACAGCGACGCCATCATTAAAAAGCAGGTGTCACGCCGCTTTTGCCCCACTTGCGCCCGGGAAAGACGGGCGGCGGAGTTCTTCAAATTGCCGTAGAGATGGCGTTGACTGCGCGATTGGGGAGTGGAAAGGCGGTTTTCGAACCGCCTTTGTTATTTTATCTTAAATAAACAACAGGCTAATTTAGACTTCAAATCCCTGCTAAAAATCTTTATTGTGGATACTGATAGAGCTATAATCAGGTCAATCTTCAAGTACTTGCCGGGGAGGGCGAGACATGACGTCCACTTTTAGATGGGTTCTGGGCCTGGCGGTGCTGTTGGCCGCGCTGCTCCAGCACCACTCTGCCTGGGGACAGTTGAGAATCCATTCCGGGGCGGCCA
>JAMCQY010000284.1:0-771 GCA_023381945.1 Deltaproteobacteria bacterium | reverse complement strand
GCGTCTTTCAGTTCACCAATGAGGCCCGCCGCAAAAACGGCCTGCCCGCTTTGGAGCCGGATAAGACGCTAATGACCCTGGCCCGGGAAAAAAGTGACGACATGATCAAACGCCACTATTTCAGCCATCCTGATCCCAACGGTAAAACTATTAGAGATCATTATGCCGCGGTAAGACCACAGACTGGGGGGATGATCGGACTCGGCGAAAATATTAGCGTGCAAGGAAAAACCTATAACGATTCCACCACCACAGCGCGCTGCATCGTAGACGGCTTTATGGTTTCTCCGGGACATCGGCAAAATATTCTCCAACCGCAATATACCCATCTGGGCATAGGGATATCAATTAAAGACAAAGAATATTATGTCACTCAAAGTTTCGGAATAAGCGCTAGTAAGAGGCAATGAGGCCGCCTACCATATCCTGATTTTCATATTATTTATTGCGCCTCGCAGGGCCGAACCCTGGTATCCGCCCTTTCATTAAGACGCTTCCGCAGGTAGGTCCGCACGCCAAATATCTTTATTGTTGCGGCCTGTGGAGCTATAATTAATGTTGAGGCTTTCTCTGGAGGGACGGATGAAATCCACCAAAAGATGGGCCATGGTTCTGGCAGTAGTGACGGCGGTCTTTCTTTGCCCGCCCTCAGCCTGGGGGCAACTCAGAATTCATTCCGGCGCGGCAAAAGGCGGTGGTGAGCACCCGAAGGCCTTGGAACAGCGGGTTTTTCAGTTAACCAATGAAGCCCGACGCAAAAATGGTCTGCCT
>JAMCQY010000189.1 GCA_023381945.1 Deltaproteobacteria bacterium | reverse complement strand
TCTGACTAATCTCCTTATCGAGGTCCACTGCCTCAAGGACTACATCCAGCCTGTAACCCGTCTACCCCATCAGCTTTTGGCCGATAGGGTATCACCGCCGAAGAAACTCATTCATACCATCTCCTTAAACCGATGTGGGGTGGGTTATAATATATGTGTATATGCACTTATATTATTAAAAAAAATTACTTCTTAAGGGTCAAAGAGATCATCTCCGACAAGTCGCCCAGGAGATTTTGCAACTTTTCCTCCCCCAGCTCCTTCCGGACCTGTTCCTGTGCTTCTTCCCATAATGGTACGGCCTGGGCAAGGACTTCCATCCCCGATGCGGTCAAGGTAACTTCCCGCTCCCGGCGGTCTTCCCCGGGTTTGATGGTAATTAAGCCCCGCTTCTCCAGGATTTGTAGGTTCCTGGTTAATGTTGTCCGGTCCATCACCAAAACCTGGGCCAGCTTGACTACGGTTACCGGGCCCATTACCCGGGTGGCCATAAGCAGGGAGAACTGGGTGACGCGCAGGCCACTGGGCCGGAGCACGTCATCGTAAAGTTTGGTAATGGCCCGGGCGGCCTTCCTCACTTTATAACAGGCGCAGGTCCGCCCCATTTCCCTGCATTTGGTTATTTCCAGCGGTTTGCAGTCCAATGATTGCATAAATTGATTATGAGTATATACACATATATTTTCTTGACAAGAAAATAAGAAGGATGTGACTGAGCCCCTTGGGTCCGCCTCCGCCCAGCGCCGCGCCGACTCGCTTCATTGGCTTTCGTAACCTCCAGGGAGCACCTTCAGTAGAAGCATTGAGCAGCAACAGGGGATTTTGATATATAATTAGACCCTCTCACCATGAGCCGGTTGACGCAAGCTGGTGATGTCGCGCAGCGGGGGCGCACCGAACAGGCGGCTGTACTCGCGGCTGAATTGGGAGGGGCTTTCATAGCCGACCTGAAACGCCGCGTTAGTTGCATCCAGACGTTCGGTGAGCATCAATCGCCGCGCTTCATTCAAGCGCAGCCATTTTTGGTACTGCAGCGGGCTCATGGCCGTCAGCGCCCGGAAGTGGTGGTGGAAGGTCGAGGTGCTCATATTGACCTGCGTTGCGAGGTCCTCGATCCGCAGCGGCTGCGTGAAGTTTCCCTTCAACCAAGCGATGGCCCGGGCTATCTGTTGGCTCTGACTTCCCGCCGACGCCATCTGGCGCAGCCGCGCACCTTGATCGCCCACAAGTAAACGGTAAGAAATTTCCCGCTGGATGAGCGGCGCCAGGATCGGGATATCCTTCGGTTCAGCCAGCAAGTCGAGCAACCGTTGAAACGCGGTGAGCAGCGGCAACGTGACTTCGCCGGTCGCCATTCCCCGGCTCGACTGCTGCGCCCGCGGCGGGGGAAGATGGCTGTCCACCATCAGTTGGGAAATCTCGCGCAGATCAAGTTTCAACACGAGCCCCAGGCAGGGCTTCTCCCGGCTCGCTGCGATAATCTGCCAAACCGTGGGCAGATCCACGGACGTGATCAAAAAATGGCGGGCGTCATACACATACGCCTCGTCTCCGAGCAGCACCCGTTTGGCCCCTTGTGCGGCAAAACAAATGCTCGGCTCGTACATGCCGCTGGTCGGCTCGGTCGGCTCATCCCGCCGCCAAAGTGACAGGCCCGGTACCGCGGTATTGAGCTGCTCTCCCTGGCCGGTCCATCGGGCAATGCTTTCTACCAGCATTCTCAGCGCCGCTTCCAGACTGTGATTCTCCAAGGCCTGCTTGACGGTCTGCCTATTCATTGATTTCTCCTACCTATATTTACTAGAACCCGCTTTGCTCCACAACCCATTTATCGATGCGCCAGGACGATCAGGCAAGAAATAGACAGGATCGGTCTACTGCCCTGGGTCTCGCAGGGTTAAATTATGATCATCAACAAGGCAGCAAGGGGAAAAACAATGCAACAGCGTAAATTGGGAACAAATGGCCTGGAAGTTTCGGCTCTCGGGTTCGGCTGCATGGGAATGAGTTTTGGTTACGGTCCGGCTGGAGACAAGCAGGAGATGATCTCCCTCATCCGGGCAGCCGTCGAACGCGGCATCACGTTCTTCGATACCGCCGAAGTTTACGGTCCGTTCACGAACGAAGAACTTGTAGGCGAAGCCCTCGCCCCCTTCCGGGGGCAGGTGGTGATTGCCACCAAGTTCGGCTTCGATACCAGGGTCGATCCCAGAGGGACGCAGGGTACGCCGGCCCTTAACAGCCGGCCAGAGCACATCAAGCAGGTCGCCGAGGCTTCGCTCAAGCGGCTCAGGGTCAATGCCATCGACCTGTTCTATCAACACCGGGTTGACCCGGACGTACCCATCGAGGACGTGGCGGGGGCGGTGAAGGACCTGATCCGGGAAGGCAAGGTTAAGCACTTCGGCCTTTCGGAAGCAGGTGCGCAGACGATCCGCCGCGCCCACGCCGTCCAGCGGGTCAGCGCGGTCCAGAGCGAATACTCGCTGTGGTGGAGACGCCCGGAAGAGGAATTGTTAACGACGCTCGAAGAACTGGGCATCGGCTTCGTGCCCTACAGCCCTCTTGGCAAGGGCTTCCTGACGGGAAAGATCACCGAAAGCACGACGTTCGATAAAACCGACTTCCGCAACATCGTGCCGCGCTTTACGCCGGAGGCCCGGAAAGCGAATCAGGCCCTGGTTGATCTGCTTGGCCAGATCGCAGCACGAAAGAAGGCGACCCCGGCTCAACTAGCCCTCGCCTGGCTGCTGGCCCAGAAGCCGTGGATCGTGCCCATTCCGGGCACCACAAAGCTTTCGCGCCTGGAGGAGAACCTCGAGGCAGTGGCAGTCGAACTTACCTCCGACGATCTCCATGAGATCGATAGCGCTGCGGCAAAGATCAAGGTGCAAGGGGCGCGATATCCCGAAGCGCTGGAGCAAATGACCGGTCTGTAAGGGGCGGTAAGACAGATTTCGGTTTTTGCTTTACAACAACGGCATGAAAGGAATCTATTCATGAAAGAGTCCTTTGATGGTAAGGTCGCGCTGGTTACCGGCGCTGGTCCGTGCAAGCGCCTTGAAAGGAGTTCAAAATGAAGGAAATTTTTATAGCCGCTTATTTTCTTAGCTCCGCAAATGTAATACTCGAGGTATTTAAGCAAGCATGAAGCATCCGGTTGAACATTTGCGGTTCCCAGAACCGACGGTAACCTCAAGAGGCCCGGCGTTTGGCAGAGCGGCTGGAGTTGCATTGCACCCCAAAGCATGGTAGTTGGCATCTCTGGCGGGACAGGGGCGGTGAAATCGATGGACATCATGACGCTCAGGATAAATATGGTCAGAATGGAGAAGATAAAAAGTTTTTTGGCCCAGAGCCGCTCATCGGCTGCCTTGTAGCCCCACCAGGCCAGATACAGCCAGGAAAGGCTCAACACGGTCGCCACTGCCAAGGTGCGGTAACCGGTGTACCCCTCGAAGGTCAGCATCAGCGTGGCGGCCAAAAAGCCAAGGATATAGCCGACCATATGCTTTTTTGCCGCGGCGACTCCCTGCTTGACCGGCAGAACCGGGATGGCCGCCGCCGCGTAATCATCAAACCGAAAAACCGCGATGGCGTAGCAGTGAGGCATCTGCCACAGGCTGAAGATCGACAACAAGATCACTGCTCCCAAGTCGAAGCGCCCGGTGACGGCGCAATATCCCGCCAGGGGCGGTGTGGCTCCCGCCAGACTGCCGATCAAGGCGCCGTAGACGGAGTGGCGCTTCAGGCACAGGCTGTACACGCCCACATAAATCACCAGGCCCGCCAGCACGATGACCACGGTCAGCAGGTTGGTTGCCGCCCAGAGCAGTGCCAAGCCCGTCAGGCCCAATATCGCGGCATAAGATACGGCGCTCTTCAGTGAGATGAGTCCTTGGGCCAGGGCGCGGTCGCGGGTCCGGAGCATTTTCCGGTCCAGGTTTCTATCGACACAGTTGTTGAAAACGCCACCGGAAGCGACCACCAGGGAGATGCCGAGGAGAGTCACCGTGAAAGCCGCGCCATCAATCCGCCCTTTGGAGGCCAGCAAAAAGCCGGCTGCCGCGGAGATCAGGTTGCCGAAAATGATCCCCGGTTTGGCAACGAGCAAATAATTCTTGATCCTTGTCGGCATGCTCACATCGTAAGCTGTCAGTTATCGGCAAAAAACAGTAAGTTAGCACATTAAGTCAATAATGGTTGATTTGTTGAAGTAACGGAACAAATTGTTTGTTTATCAAGCTGCCTGCTGAAAGTTGATAGCTGAACGCTTACCTCACATCATTCGGTAATACAGGCTCCACATGATCCAAAGGGTTCCTCCGACGAAGAGGACCATGATTATCAAAGTGAATATGGCGGCCAGCAGGTTCCAACGCGCCGCCGAGGAAGTGTCCAGATGCAGGAAGTAATATAAGTGCACCAGAATCTGCAGGACGGCCGCGCTGAATATCGCAGCCGCGGCCGCCGAGGGGGACACGGCGCCGCTCATTACCAAGGCAAATGGAATAGCGGTCAGGATGAGGGAAAGAACAAAGCCGGTGAGGTAGGATTTGAGACTTCCCCGGCTTATGCCGGTACTGTCGATACGTGCCTGACTCATTTACAGGACCCCCATCAGATAGACGATGCTGAAAATGCCGATCCAGACGATGTCCAGGAAATGCCAGAACATACTGAGACGCAGTAGCCGCGATTGCACGGGTAAGGTCAATCCTTTGACGGCGACCTGACCCATCATGACCGCCATCCAGAGCAGCCCGAAAGTCACATGAGCGCCGTGAGTCCCCACCAGCATGAAATAGCTTGACAGGAAGGCGCTGATGTCCGGCCCAAAGCCCGAGGCCACCAGGCCATGGAACTCATTGATTTCCATGGCGACAAAGCCGAGTCCCAGTAGAAAGGTAATAGCGAGGCCGACCAGCACCCACTTCTTCCTGCCGTCGCGTACGGCTAGCATAACCAGACCGTAGGTGGCGCTGCTAAACAGCAGTAACAAGGTTTCACCCAATGCGTAAGGCAGGTTGAACAGTTCCTTTCCCGTCGGACCACCGGCATAGTTGTGCCCCAGAACGACAAAAGTGGCGAAGAGCGTCGCAAAGATGATGAGGTCGCTCATGAGATAGAGCCAGAACCCGAAAGCCTGAATCGCGACGGTATCGGGATGTTCAACTTCGTCGTTATGAGCGATGCCGATGGTCGGAGCATCTGTGGTCATCATCTACCTCTCCGGTACGGGCTTTGGGGTGGCCGGTTCGCCTGCGGGACGTCTCTGCGCGGCTGCCGACTGTCGAAAGCGTTCATTCTCAATCCGCTCGACCTCGGCGGCTGGAATGACGTAATGGATGTCGTCGTCGAAGGAGCGGGCAATGACCGTGACCAGCATACCCAGGGCGGCAAGTCCGGCCAGCCACCAGATGTACCAGATCAAGGCAAAGCCAAACAGGAAGGCCAAGCCGCCGAGGATCAGGCCGTGCGTCGCATTCTTCGGCATCTCGATGTCGTTATATTGCTCCGGCCGCAGGTAAGCGACGCTTTTTTCCTTCATGTCCGTCAAGGCATCGATATCCTCGACCACGGGGATTGTCGCAAAATTATAGGCCGCGGGAGGAGAAGAGGTCAGCCACTCCAGGGTGCGGCCGTCCCAGGGATCGCCGGTGGGATCGCTGAGCGCCTGGCGGTCCTTGATGCTGAGGACCAATTGAATGGCCAGAAAGAGGATGCCGAGCCCGATTATGGCGGCGCCCAGGGAGGCGACAAGCAGGTAGGGATGCCAGGCCGTATTGGCGTAATAAGCCAGGCGGCGGGGCATGCCCATGAAGCCCAGGAAGTACAAGGGACCAAAAGCGAGATAAAAGCCGATCAGCCAGCACCAGAAAACGCGTTTGCCCCAATCTTCGCGCAAACGAAAGCCGATGGCCTTGGGGAACCAATAAGCATAACCGGCAAAAAAGGCGAACAGCGACCCAGCGATCAGCGTTCCGTGAAAATGCGCGATCAGAAACAAGCTGTTGTGGAGCACGTAATCAGCGGGTGGAATGGACAGCATGACCCCGGCGGCCCCGCTGATGGCAAAGGTTACGATGAACCCCAGGGTCCAGTACATTGGTGTCGTAAATCTTACGCGGCCGCGATACATGGTAAAAAGCCAGTTGTAAATCTTCACCCCGGTGGGGATGGCAATCATCATGGTGGCAATCCCGAAAAAGAGGTTGACGTTCGGGCCGGCCCCCATGGTGAAAAAATGGTGCACCCAGACGGAAAAGGACAGAATCATGATGGCCGCCGCGGCCCAGACCATGGAGGTATAGCCGAACAGCCGTTTCCCGGAGAAAGTGGCCGCGACTTCCGAAAAGATCCCGAAAGCCGGCAGGATGACGATATAAACCTCGGGGTGCCCCCAAGTCCAGAACAGGTTGACATACATCATCAGGTTGCCGCCGAGATCATTGGTGAACAAATGCATGCCCAGGTAGCGATCGAGAGTTAACATGGCGAGCGCGGCCGTCAGCACCGGAAAGGCCCAAACTACCAGGACCATGGTGGTAACCGTAGTCCAGACGAATAACGGCATCTGCATGAGCTTCATGCTGGGAGTGCGCATTTTAAAGATGGTGACGAGAAAATTGATCCCGGTCAGCGTCGAGCCGATGCCGGCGATCTGGAAGGCCCAGATCCAATAGTCCGGCCCTGTGCCGGGGCTGTAATGTAGTTCTGTCAGCGGGGCATATCCGGACCAGCCGGCTTTGGAAAACTCGCCCAGGCCTAAAGATGTCATGACCAGCAAAGCCCCGGCAGCGGTTAGCCAGAGACTGAGTGAATTCAGAAAGGGAAAGGCGACATCGCGCGCCCCGATTTGCTGCGGCACCACGATATTTATCAACCCCACCAGAAACGGCATGGCCATGAAGATGATCATGACCGAGCCGTGGGCGCTGAATATCTGATTGAAGTGGTCAGCCGTCAAAAAGCCAAAGGAGCCGCCCGTGGCAACGGCCTGTTGGCTTCGCATCAGAATGGCGTCGGAAAAACCGCGCAGCAGCATGACCAGGGCGAGGATAATGTACATAATGCCGATCTTTTTGTGATCGAGGCTGGTCAGCCATTCTTTGTAAAGGGAGGTCCACTTTTTGTAATAAGTAATTAAGGCCAGGATTACCAGGCCCAAAAGAATCGAACCAGCTACGGCAATTTGTGTGATCAGGCTTTCCGGAAGCGCTGCCAGGCTCAACTTGCCAAACATCTCATTTTCCCTCCGCAACATCGGTTCCTGCGCCTGGAGAAACGGCGCCTCTGCTCATAGCACCGGAATTTTTGCCCCAGGCCGGCCGGTATTTGCGCAGGATATCCTCAAACATTTCGGGCTTGACTGCCGAGTAATAGGTCACGGGGTAACCGACGGTTTGCTTGGCGAGCTGTTCATAACGGTCTAGATCGAGCTTTTCCGGAGACTGTCTGACCTTTTGCACCCACGCTTGAAACTCATCAGGAGAAACCGCGATTGCCTGGAAATGCATGTCAGCGTAACCGCGGCCGGTTAGTTGCTGATTGTGGCCGGCATAAGTGCCTGGTTTATCAGCCAGGAGATGCAACCGGGTTTGCATGCCCGCCATGGCGTAAATCTGACTGCCCAACTGCGGAATGAAAAAGGAACCCATGACGGTGTCCGAGGTGATCTTGAAGCTGAGCGGCACCTTGACGGGAAAAGTGATTTGATTGACGGTGGCGATATCTTCCTCCGGGAAGATGAAGAGCCATTTCCAATCCAGGCAGACGACCTCGATGTTGATGGGCTTTTTGGCCGAAGGGATGGGCTTATAGGGATCCAGAGAATGAGCCCTGGTCCAGGCCAGAATCGCCAGAAGCGTGACAATGGCGATGGGAAGCCCCCACATGAAAAATTCGATTTTGGCGGAATGACTCCATTTCGGCATATAAGTCGCTGCGGTATTAGAAGCTTTGTACTTTCGGGGAATCCAGAAAGCCATGATAAAGACGGGAACGACGACGATCGCCATGAGCACGGCCGCCGTAATGATGACGAACCGCTCCGATTCACCGATCGGTCCCTTGGGGTCAAACAAGACAATCGTACTGCAACCTCCGAGGAGAGTTACGGCACCCAGGGATAACAAGCCGACAAAAGCGAAATATCTCTTTCTCTTCATTTATCCCTCAACGTCTCAAGGGTCTTTACATTTTGGCAATATCAAAATGCCGAACGGCCGCCTCTGATCGCTTGTAGGATTATCAGGATCGCTGAGAGGGGCTTGCCGCACCTGAAAAATCCGCGGGCAGCTTCTCAAACGCGGAATGTTCCTCAGGAACCTTCAGGCGCTAAGCCGGCGTTTATTCCCCTGGATAACTCTTGAATGAAAAATTAAGACTCGGGACCAAGGATTGCAAGGGATTAAGCCCGAGATCAAGCTAGCGTAGGGGCCAAGTCGGTTCCGGAGATCCTGCATCATAGGATTTATCGGCAAGATCAAAGAGGAAGATTTTGATCAACGGGCTTATAGCGATTGCCAAAAATAATTTCTTGTAGGGGCGCACCCGCGTGTGCGCCCTCCTGCGGGCGGACACATGGGTCCGCCCCTACAATCCATCGGGTTATCGGAAAAAACTATTGGCAAACGCTATAATGGACAAATGACCAAGCAAGTTTAGCGCCCGGAAAAACGAAAGGCGGCCCCTAAGGCCGCCTAATGGATATTACCCTTAAAAGACAGTTATTTCAAAAAGTTGCTGTTTGCCTTATCAAAATCGAGATAACCTGTCTTTAACCAACTTATTATATCTGATGGATTTCGGTTCAAGTGCAAATCAGGATCGCTTTTTACCAAGCGATTTCCTGAACCCACGTGGTCCTTCTCAAGGGTTCGCAAGCCTCGTACTTTGTGCGTAGGGGCGCGAAGTAAGTTTTCCCCTTGCTTAAAGCGGAGATCGCTTCAATCAGTTCGTCATCCGCATCTCCTTTAAGCAAATACCCCTCGACGCCTACGCTCAAGGCGCGCTGCATATACTCCTCGTCCCGGTGCATGGTAAGAAACATCAACTTCAGGTCAGGATAGAGCCTCTTGATTTCCCTGCTGGCTGCCAGTCCTCCGCATCTTGGCATGGAGATCGCCAGAATAACCAGATCAGGAATGAATTCTTTCAAGAGGTCCAGAGCCTCCAGGCCATCATTGGCTTCCCCGACGACTCTCAGATTAGGGGTCTCCTCGATGATCCTTCTGATGCCGCGGCGAAACATGACGTGATCATCGACCAGGAGAATGGTAAAATTTTTTGCGGTTGTTACAGATTCTCCCCTATCACCAGAAAAACGCCGAAAATTGCCCGCCTCGCTTCTTCTTTGTGTTTCCATCGCTGTAAAGACCTCCCCTTTATCTTTACACGATAATTTTCTCAGCCTGTGTAGGCCAACCTCCATGGCTGCTCTAACGGACTTCTTTTATCTGCACCTTGTCCTTGTTTTGAGGGACCTCCTTATTTATATATTGACTGCACCGAAAAGTCAGACCTGAGGCCTTATTTTACGGTTCCCACAATAGCGCGAATTTCGATAAGTATAAATAGGTTCAAATACCTATTTCTCAATAGGTAGAAGTGCCTATATCTCATAGTTTATCCATAATTTTCACTGCTGTCCGGCACGCTAATTGAATAGCAAAGGTTGTCGGTGGTCTGGTGGACGAAGGCCAAGCAAGGCCCACAAATTCATACGTTCCAGGAGCATGGTTTGGGCCAGGCGGCTGAGTTGCAGA
>JAMCQY010000172.1 GCA_023381945.1 Deltaproteobacteria bacterium | reverse complement strand
ATTCATAATAAATACTTCCCCAGCTTAGAGGATGTCATGCAGACGGTAGAAGACCAGTTCTTCCAGTGGGCCTCGGGAAGTGAGGCCCTTGTCAGATTATGCGCAATTAATTAAGGCGCTGAGTATAGAAATATTAAATTGAAAGAAATAAACCCCATTGGATAGATTTTAAAAATTTGCCATCCGGTGCGGTAGCATTGCCAGATGCGTTTTCCATCCAAAGGGCCGGTGTTGGGATTTATATAATTGGTGTTAACCATTCGATATTTTTAAACCAATTGCAGGAAATAAAGCCTGGGGCTACAGGGCACGGCACGCCGTGCCCCTACGAATAAAAACATTGTTTCCTCCCCCAAAATGATTTTTTATCTCATTCCGCGGGCGTTGTGGTCCCGGCCGGGACATTATCCGGAAAGCCCTCGGAATAGTCGGATTTGAGGCCGAAGATATCGGCATAGGCCGTGGTGACGGCGCACATGGTGACCGGGATGGTGACCAGCAGGCCGATGCCCAGGGCTATGGCGCCCGCGATATTGACCAGAACCAGCAGCAGGCAGAAGCCAAACATGCCGAACCAGATGGGGTTTACGGTGCGGCGGCTGGTTTCCAGGGCCGGCCAGAAATCGAGGCGGCGGTCGACGACCAGGGAATGGGCGAAGATATAAGCAACCGCTAAATAGACGCCGGGGATGACGAGCAAAAGAAAACCGACAGCGGTAAGCACACCTCCTACCAGGGACGTCAGCAGCAGGGGAACAAAAAATCTAAATCCCAGAAAGAAGTCGCTGAATTGGGGAGGGTGATTTTGCAGCAACTTGGCACAGACGATGAAATTTCCCATGATAAGGGCCGGTCCCACCGCAAAGGCGGCAATATTGCCCATATAGGGGATCGGGTACAGGGCGGCCTGGATCACCAGATAGACCAGGAAAAAGCCGATAAAGCCGGCGGGGTAGTTCAGAAACAAGCGCCAGCCCGTTTTTAGATATTCCCCCAGAGGCAGCGAGGCCGCAGTGCGCTCTGCGAAAGGTTTAGGGGCGGGGACTGTCTGAGTGGCTGGCTGCCCGCAAGCAGGGCAAAATTTGGCATATTCCAATAATTCGTTACCGCAGTTAGGACAATGGGGCATGATCCGCCTCCTGGCAGGAATAGTAAGAATCTCTTTAGATAAATCTGTTTACCTACCTGGCTGGCGATGTTATCAGTAACGGAAACAAATGGCAAAAATAATCAGAGAGGTACTTGCGCCAGAGAGGATAAACATGGCCCTGATCTTAACAGATTTTCACGACTCCATCGGCACTATCACTTTAAATAATGACTGTAAGCGCAACGCCTTGAGCAGCGCCCTGCTTCATGAGCTCATCAAGGCCTTGAACGGCATGGTATACCAAGCGGCCCGGGTGATCGTCCTGAGGGCCAATAAGGGGGCGGCGGTGTGGTCATCGGGCTTTGACATCACCGAATTTCCTCAGCCTGGCCGGGACCCATTGGGCTACGATGATCCTCTGGAACAGGCCATTCGGGCCATTCAGCGCTGCCCGGCGCCGGTGCTCGCCATGCTGGAGGGCAGCGTTTGGGGCGGCGCCGTTGAACTGGCCATGGTTTGTGACATCCTCATCGGCACCGAAAAGACCTCCTTTGCCATCACGCCGGCGCGGCTGGGGGTGGCGTATAATCCCGCCGGCATGCTGCATGCCATCAATATGATCGGCCTGACCCTGGCCCGGGAGATGTTTATTACCGGCCAGCCGGTGAAGGCCTCGCGGGCCCTCCAGGCGGGGCTGCTGAACCATCTGGTGGCGGCGGAAGAATTGGAGAACTTCGCTTACGAGATGGCCCGGCAGATTGCCAAGAATTCACCCATCAGCATCTCGGTCATGAAGGAGCAACTGCGGCTGCTGGCCAACGCCCTGCCGCTCTCCCCGGAGACCTTCGAGCGTATCCAGGGACTGCGGCGGCTGGTCTATGACAGCCAGGATTATCAGGAAGGGCGTAAAGCTTTTCTGGAGAAACGGCAGCCGGTTTTTAAGGGGGAGTAAAAGTGGAACCCTAAAGTGGAAAAGGCAATCAGACCGCCTTATATCTAATGGTAAGAACAGGGGGAAGAAAGCCGGGAAAAACTATAAAAAACGAATCAATAGGAAAATATGGATACCACTATTATCCTGATAATATCAATTTTACTGCAATTCACCGCAGCGTTCTTAGCTTTCCGGTTGATTTGGACTACCAGGAGAACATATGCCTGGGTGTTGATTTCCCTGGCTATCTCCCTGATGGCCATAAGGAGAATTATTAGCCTTTACCATTTTGCCTTTCAAGATTCGTCCGTCCCATTAGATCCGGTCACGGAAATTGTTGGCCTGGTGATATCTATCCTGATGGTGGCTGGCATTGCCCGTATAGCCCCGCTGTTTTCGGCCTTCAAGAAATCCGAAGGGGAGTTGCGTAGACAGCTGATTCAAACCTGCATGGATGGCATTATCTGCAACGACATGCAGGGCAATATTGTTACCTTCAATAACACCGCTGCAAAAATTTTGGGTTATGCCCCTGAGGAGGTCCTGGGCAAAATCAATGTGAGAGAACTCTATCCTCCGGGAGTGGCTCGGGAAATCAAATTGAAGATCGACGATCCCGCCTCAGGGGGAGCGGGATTTTTAGAGAATTATGAGACTATAGCCCTCCACAAGGATGGCACAGTCATACCTATCTGGCTGACCGCCCGGATTATCTACGAGGACGGGCGCGCAGCCGGAGTAGTGGGCCATTTCCGGGACTTGCGGGAGCGGAAACGCCTGGATGCCGAAATTCTGAGCCGCGAACGCCTGTCAGCCCTGGGAAGAACGGCGGCCCATATCAGTCACGAAATCAAGAATCCGTTGATAGTTATCGGAGGGTTTGCCCGCCAGGTTTTAAAAGAATTTTCCGGAGAACCTCATAAGAATAAGGAAAAACTTCAGATAATTGTCGATGAGGTCCAACGCCTGGAGGGGTTTCTGGAGGAAGTGGGGACTTATGCCAAGATTTTTGAACCCCAAATGAGGCTTGGAGACATTAACGTTTTAATACGAGAAATTTGCCAGCGGTTAGAGCCTAAGATCCAGGAACAAGGCCTGGCTTTAAGATTGGAGATGGACGAGAATCTCCCTCAGGTCCGGTTTGATCCGCTGCATTTGCGCCAGGTAATCCTGAATATTGCCAAGAATGGCATAGAAGCAATGTCAGCGGGAGGGACTTTAACCATCATTAGCGGCAAGGAGGCCGGGCGGGTATTCATTCGAATATCTGATACCGGTGAGGGTATCCCCCCGGAACTTATGGAAAAGATATTTCAGCCGTTTTTCTCCACCAAAACCAAAGGCAGCGGCCTGGGGCTGGCCATATCTCAGAAAATCATGGAGGCTCACCAGGGAGAAATTTCCATAAAAAGCGAACCTCACCGGGGGACCCTGGTAACCCTCTTTTTGAGCGCAGCAATATAATACCATCTTCGCATTCAAAATCGGGTAAAGGCAGGGCCGCGGGGTCCTGTCTTTGTGTTTATGAGCAAGGAAATGGAGAGCAGGCGCCCTCGCCTGCAAAAGACAGCCGGGGGCGGCTGTTCTCCATAAGGAATTGGTGGGCAGTGCCACTCTACATCAGACACAGGCTGGAAAGCCTGTGCTAAATAAATTTGCGTCTTGCCGCGGCGCCTTTGCGTCTTTGCGTGAGATATCTACTTCCACCGTTCGCCGAACTGGCGCACCTGATACATGAAGGCCTCGAGCCGGGTGCGGGTGTGGCTCTGTTCCTGGCCGTCGTAAGCCAGGTTCAGGAAGGGAATGTTGTCGTGGTCCTCCCGGAAGCGCTTGAACAGGGAGTTGACCACGGTGCCGGGCATGCAGGTGAAGGGCATGATGTTCACCAGACCGGCGGCGCCCTTAAGCACGAAGTCCCGGGACTTGCCCATGCTGAGGATGGCCTCGCCTTCGAAAGAGGGGTGCAGGTAGTTTTTGGCCAGTTCCAGGGTTTCGGCGATGGAAGGCTCTTTCAAGTTTTTGATGCTGCCGTGGAAGCATTCTTCCAGGCGGCGTTCGTCTTTCTTTTGAATGCGGTCCTTAATGATGATCTGGAGGAGCCGCCCGAAGTGGCGCGCCACCCAGGCGTCGTGCCGGGAGGAGTGGGTGACGTAGAGCAGCCACTCGCCGATGGGCGGCATCCAGACCTCACCGCCCAGGGCCTCGATTTCGCGCACCGCATTTTCATTGGAGAACTGGTTGGCCCGGGTATAGATCTCGCCGACGATGCCGACAATGGGCTTGCCGCCGTTGCGGTTCAGGGCCAGGTCGTCAAAGTCGCCGCGGGCGGACCTAAGCACCGCCGGGACGTCTTGCCGGTCGCGCACGGCCTCGTAAACCTTCTGTAAATAATGCTTATAGATCTTGTCGCTCTCCCCGGCCGCCCGCTCGTATGGCCGGCATTCACGGAGCTTTTTCTCCAAGAGGTCAATGGCGCAGATGCCGCTCCAGGCGACGCGATCGAAGTCGCCGCCCACCATGCCGATCTCCCGGTACATATTTTCGCTCTGTTCCGGGGAATAGACCGGCACCTGGGGATAGCCCAGTTCGTCCAGGATGAGGCGGTGAAAACGGTGGTACTGGCCGAAGCGGCAGGGGCCGTTGGCCGAAGGCATAAAGAAGGCGCTGCGTTCGGGATTAAAATCCGGACGCTTAAGAAGCTTGGCCAGGTCGCCGGTGGTGAGGATCAGGGGGTAGCACTCTTTGCCGCTGGTCAAGCGCCGGCCCAGCTCCAGGGTCTCTTCGTCGGAATCCGGCAAGGCCTCGGCTTCGCCGCCACAGGCTTCGAAGGCCGCCACAATGCCCAGGGCATGGTCGGTCATGGGCGGCAGGTAAATCCTGCGTTTTAGATTGCCGGTGACGCGATAGCGATAGGGCGAGACCCGCTCCGGGGGCGCTGAAACCGTCACGTTTTTGAGGCTGTCCAGGAAGGCCTCCAGGCGGGTAATGGCCCCGACATCAGAGGAGTGTTCGTCGATCTCGATTTCGAGGTAGGGCTTGCCCCGCATGCGGTCTTTAAAGAAATGCTGAATAAAGGAGTCGGGGCCGCAGCCGAAATTGGTGATGAAGACCCCGTAGAGGCGCGGGTCGCGGCGGACATGTTCGGCCACACCCAGAATTTTCTGGCCGAAGCGCCAATACATGGGCTTGATTTCGTCCAGTTCCTTCACCTGGTCCACCGGCAGGAAGTCCATGGGCATGGCCAGGACGCCCAACTGCCGGAGTTTGCGGTGCAGGTTGAGGTTCATCCCAGGGTCCAGGGCATTGTAGGGCCGGCCGATGAGGATCATGAGGCGGCCATCCTTGGGTATGGAGTCGAGGATCTCCCGGCCGCGGGACTGAAGATGGTCAAAATAAGCCTGCTGGGCGGCGACGGCTTGGCGCATGGCCCGGTTGACCTGGAAAATCGAGACTCCCAGGGCTTTTCCCAGTTCTTGCAGGCCCTGGCGCAGCCTTTTTTCGCCCCGGCCGAAATAGAGAACCGGAGAAAGGACGTTGGCGCCATAGGCGGCAAAGTCGATGGCGATGGGCGCGGTGTAGCACAGCGACTGCGCCATGGGGCAGACCTGTCCGGCCCGGATTTCGGGGTTGGGATTGGGCAGGTCAATGATGCTGGGCAGGAAGATACGTTTGACCCCGGCCTTGAGCAGGTCCAGCAGATGGCCGTGGGCCACCTTCACCGGGTAGCAGGGCTCGGCGGCCAGGGCTTCGACGCCCTGGTTGATCACTGATTTGTTGGTCTTTTGGGAATAGACCACGGTAAAGCCCAGGTCTTCGAAAAAGGCTCGGAAGAAGGGCATAAGCTCCTGGAAGAACATGGCCCGGGGCACCCCGATGACGCCGCGTTTGCCCTCCTTGGGGGGCTCGGGGCCGTAAAGCCAGTCCTCGCGCTCTTTCAGGAGGTCGGGCAGATCATATGTTTTCTGGTTGGCCGCCACTTCGTACTTCTCGCAGCGGCTGCCGTAGAACAGCGGCTTTTCGCCTTCGATCTGCACCTGCCGAATTTCGCAGTTATTGGGGCAGCTTTTGCATTCAAAGGAAGTGATTTTATATTTGCAGTCAGCCAGATCGAAGCCTTTGAATTTGGAAACCTCCCAGTCGCGCTCCCGCATGCTTAGCAGCGCCGCGCCGATGGCGCCGGTGACGTCGTGGTGGGGCGGCACGTGAACGGGCTTGCCGCAGACCTGCTGGAAGGCGGCAACGATGCCGCGATTGGCCGCGGTGGCCCCCTGGTAGAAAATGCGCTTGCCGATGGGCCGGTCTTCGGCCACTTTATTCAAATAGTTCTGGACGATAGAATAGGACAGACCCGCGACCAGGGCGCGTTTGGAGGCGCCGCGCTGCTGGTGGTGGACGATGTCGGATTCCATGAACACGGTGCAGCGTTCGCCCATACGCACCGGGTTCTGGGATTCCAGGGCCAGCTCGCCGAACTCTTCCCGGATGCGGATGCCCAGCTTTTCGGCTTGCTCCTCCAGGTAGGAGCCGGTGCCGGCGGCGCAGACCTTATTCATCATGAAGTCGACAATGGCGCCGTTGCTCAGGCTGATGAACTTGGAGTCCTGGCCGCCGATTTCGAAGATGGTGTCCACTGCGGGATCGATGGCCGCGGCCGCGGTGGCCTGGGCGGTGATTTCATTGCGCACCAGGTCGGCGCCGATGAAGTCGCCGGTGAGGTAACGGCCGGAGCCGGTGGTGGCGGCGCCCATGATCTTGACGCGGCCGCCGATCTTGGCGCCCACCCGGCGCAGGCCCTCAGTGATGGCTTCCAGCGGCCGGCCGGCGGTCATGAGGTACTCCCGGGCCAGGACCCGCATCTCGGCATCAATGACCACGACGTTGGTGCTGATGGAGCCGACGTCGATGCCGAGGTAGCCCTCAACGACGCTGCCGTCGTCGGGGAGCGAGACCACTTCATAGTTTTCGGGGCCCATGACCGGGAGCTGGGGCAGACGCGGCAGGCGGCGGTCCTGGTCAACTTCCTTCAGTAAATGCTGGCGGAGGGCTTCCAGGTTAAGCGAGAAATCTCCCGGCGGGTTTTCCCGGGCCACCAGGACCGCGCCCACCGCACCCAGGGCGCAGAAATGGGGCGGGATGATGAGGCCGGCGCCGTCGAATCCGAAGACCTGGCGAAAGGCCTGGCGGACGCCGAGATTATGGGCCACGCCCCCCTGGAAGGCCACCGGCGGGGTGACGGTCTTGCCTTTGCCGATGTTGCTCTTGAGGTTGCGGGCCATGGCCTGGCACAAGCCCGCGATGATCTCATAATCCGGGGTGGCGCCTTGCTGCAGGTGGATCATGTCGGTCTTGGCAAAGACGCTGCAGCGCCCGGCGACCCGGGGCGGGGTGGTGGACTTCAGGGCCAGCTCGCTGAATTCTTCGATGGTGTAGCCCAGGCGGTGGGCCTGCTGGTCCAGGAAGGAGCCGGTGCCCGCGGCGCACATGGTGTTCATGGCGAAGTCCTGGATCACCAGATGACCGCCTTCCTCGGCCACCATGATCATCTTGGCGTCTTCGCCGCCCATGTCGATGATGGTGCGGGCCTCGGGACAGAAATGGTGGGTGCCCCGTCCCTGAGCGATGACTTCGTTGATAAAGGGGCCGCCCAAAGTCTCGGCGAGGACCTTGCCGCCCATGCCGGTGAAGGCGGCCAGGCGGCAGGACGCCGCCGGGAATTCCGGCGGGAGGGCATCAAGGAGGGTTAAGGCGGTGCCGTAGGGATCGCCCAAGTGGCGGCGGTATTCCTCGCGGACCACCTGACCCTGGGCATCCAGCACCACCAGGTTGACACTTACCGAACCGACATCCATTCCCACATCGAATCTTGCCATAATTCGAATCCCCCGAATGAGCGGATCGCTGAGCTTGAATTGGAATTGCTATGGAACGTGCTGCTGGTTAGTCCACCTTCAATTTCTTGGTAGCGCAGGCTTCCAGCCTGTGCCGTAAAAGCTTGCCTCATGCCAAGACGCTAAGGAAAGGCGCAAAGTCTCTAATAGGGCGTCTTAAAGCCGCCGAAAGCCGGCGGGCATAGCCCGCCCTATTTTTGAACCGCCGAGGGCGGCGGTACATTTACTGGCGGTAAAAACCTTCGCCTTGGTAGCGATTGCAGGAAATCCGGCCTGCATCTTCCAGGTCTCGGAGTTTTTCCTGCACCTCTGCCAAGGGCAGCCCGCAGACCTTGGCCAGGTCGGCCGCGGTCATGGGGCGTCTTGCCAGCATCTCCACCAAAACTGCGTCATCACAGGTTGCCGCAGCTTGGGCGTGGCTCTTGAAAGAAGCCACCACTTCAACTTCAAGGCCATCCTCCAAATAATGGGCGATGGCGGTCATTTCTTCAGGACCCAGGGCCCGGGCGAATTTCTCCACGCCGGGGCGTACCGCGGTATTAAGCTGTACCTTGTCCGGGGACAGCGTTTTTACGGCCTGGCGCAAGGCGGACAAATCGGCTTCCGAATCGTTCAGGCCCTGGAGCAGCAGGATCTCCAGCCAGATTTGGCCAGCGAATTCCCGGCGGAGGGCGGCCAGTCCCTCGATTAGTCTGCTTAAAGGATAATCCGGCAGAGGCCGGTTGATGGCTTGAAAGCTCTCCTCCAATGCTGCGTCCAGGGAGGGCAGGACCAAGTCGGCAGCCTGCAGCTCGTCCCGCACCTCGGGAAGATAAAGCAGGGCGCCGTTGGTCAACACCGCCACCTTTGTTTCAGTGAGGGCCTTGATCCGGCGGATGATCTTCCCCAGGCCCAGGTTCAGGGTGGGTTCGCCGCTGCCGGCCAGGGTGATGTAGTCCAGCGGCGGCGGGCCTTCATGCAGGTAAGCGGCAAGTTCGGCCAGGATTTCGTCCGCCTGGTAGTCCAGGCGCTTGCTGGTTTTCCGGGTGGTAGGCCCTACCTCGCAATAGATGCAGTCATAGGGACAGGTCTTGCGGGGGACCAGGTCGACCCCGAGGGACCGTCCCAGGCGGCGGGAAGGAACCGGACCGAACAGATGGGACATGGCTAAAAGCAACCCAACTGGCACTGCTTGATCTTGATTTTGAGTTCGTTGAGCAATTTTCCCATATCCTTACGGGAGATGACCAATTCCTCGGCCAGGCGCATGGCGGCGGGGCAAGAAATTTTGCCCTCGGGGGCCGCGGCCCGGATTTTGGCTTTCAGTTCTTCTCGGCTCATATCGTTTCTTCTTTGGATATCAAAAAATAAATATATTCAAGCAGGGCGTAGAAATCAAGGTTAAGCGCCCCCAGTTCAGGCGCCAGCCGTTAAGACTCGCCAGGCGGCCGCAGCCAGGGGTTCCGCCAGGCCGGAGAGGTTTTGGGTGATCCGGCTATAGGCCTTGAAGACCGCCACCTGGAGAACCAATCCCAAAACCATGGCCGCGGCCACCTCGACCTCCATCTCCGGCATCTCCCGGCGGGCCATCCCCTGGGCCAGGACTTTTTGCACCACCGTCACTGCGGTTTCCATCTCCGGAGTCACTTTCTTGAGCTGGGCGTGCTGGGCCAGGAGCAGGTAAGTGAAGAGCACCGGGTCCCGATCAAAGAAGGTGCAGAATTGCCGGATCATGGCAGCCAACTTATCCTTGAGGGGACCAAATTCCTGCTGCAGACGGTCCAGTTCCTGGGCAAAAGCCAGGTAATTGGTGGAAAACAGCTCCCAGGCCAGGTGGTCTTTGCTCTCGAAGTGGCGATACAAGGTGCCTTCGGCCACACCCGCGGCCGCGGCGATATCCCGAATAGTGGTCTCGGTGATGCCCTTGTCCACGAACAGGCGCAGGGCCGTGCGTTCGATCAATTCTTTGGTGTGGTTGCCGTTGCGAGCCATAGACAATATCAATGTGAGCGTTCACTCATTTAATAAGACATTTGTTTGGGGCTGTCAAGGGGTTTTGCTGCCGATGAACGACGATTTATCTAATGTGATGTTCATAATTGCCATGACATTTAATAGCACGATTTTTAACCCCCCTTTGAAAAAGGGGGGCAGGGGGGATTTTAATTAACATACTGAAATCCCTCTAAATCCCCCTTTTTCAAAGGGGGACTTTAATACCATTTTAGCTTGGTTTTTAGCTTGATTTAGTACAATACGTTTTTGTGAAACGCTACACTAAATAATGGTGGGTTTGGCCTCTGTGCCGGCCATTTAATTCATCAAGAAAATTACGGGCAGGCGCCGAGGCCTGCCCCTTCAACTCCCGTGCTTCGGTATTATCTGCGTTCATCTGTGTTTAATTTTGTGATAGTTTAGATCAATATCCGAGATAAGGAGGAATTACCTTGAAGGTACTGGCCATTTGCGGCTCACCGCGGCCCCAGGGGAACACCCGGTTGCTGCTCCAGG
>JAMCQY010000270.1 GCA_023381945.1 Deltaproteobacteria bacterium | reverse complement strand
AGGCCGCGGCCCAGGTCTTGAAGGGCCCGGCCGTCAGCTTCGGCGGCGATCGGGCCCGATTTCTGGAAAAATTGCGAAACGCCCTTTACGCCGGCATGCTGGCCACCTACGCCCAGGGTCTGGCCCTGCTCAAGAAGGCCTCCGCCACTTACGAGTATGGCCTCGATCTGGAGACGGTGGCCCGTATCTGGCGCGGCGGCTGCGTCATCCAGACCGCCTTGCTGGAGGATATCCGGATGGCCTTCCGGGCGCGGCCCGATCTGAACAATCTGCTCCTGGATCCCAAGCTGGCAAGGGAGTTTCAGGCTCGGCAGCGGGATCTGCGGGATGTGGTGGCCGTCGCCGCCGAATTGGGCCTGCCTGCCCCCGGACTGATGATGACCCTGAGTTATTTCGACGCTTACCGCAGCGCCCGGCTGCCGGCCAACCTGATTCAAGCTCAGCGGGATTACTTTGGAGCCCATACTTTTGAGCGCCTGGATGGCCCCGGCGCCTTTCACATCCAATGGGATGAAGATTGAGGAGGACAACCTTCCGGCCAATAATCGGCTGGAATCACTGTTATTTCATGGATCGTCAGGGAACTGCGTTTTTGCGCCTGAGGGCCAAAGAAACAAAGAACAACTTGCGCGGTTAAACCGTTCATTGCCGATATCATCCATCCTCGGGAATGAAAATCCCCCCTTCCCCCTATTTGAAAGGGGAGTGTTTAAAGTCCCCCTTTTGCAAAGGAGGATTTAGGGGGATTTAGGTTTCCACGGTAGGGCTTGCAGCCATCAAAACCTTATGACCACGAAAGAAAAATGGCTTCTCCTGCTCTTGACCAGCCTCAGCCTCAGCCTGGCCGCGCCTCTGCTCCTGGGTGGCTTCTCTCAGTTCAGGCTGCTGTACCGCCTTTCCATTGGCGCCGTCCTGCTGCTCATTTTGCTCAAGCTCATCAGTTGGTCCTTTGAGGCCCTCAGGGCCAAATTCCTATTGCGCTTCACCGGCCTTGAGGTAGGCTTCGGCGACGCCGCTCTCATCACCGTCTCCGGGGAATTCGCCGGAGTAACCACGCCCGGGGCGTTGGGCATGGCCGCCACCTATACCTTCTTGTTTAATCGCCTGGGGTTGAGAGTTGGCCGGGCCGCAGGGGTGATGGGCATCATTGTGGTGACCGACCTGGTCCTTTACGCCACTATCATGCCGGCCGCCGCCTTCTTACAGTTGATCCAGGGGGGCTGGGCCTTAAATAACCTGTACATAGTGGGTCTGAGCCTGCTGGTGGTGGGGACCGGATCTTATTGTTTTTTGGCGCTGGTGCGCCACCATCGTATGGTCTGTGGATTTGTGGGCCGACAGATCGGCAGAGTTCCCTGGTTGGCCCGGCGCCGTTGGGGCCTGGGGCGGGCCACGGTGGATTTCCTCCGGGCCGTCCGCCTTTTGCGCCGGATGTCCTGGTCCGAGCGGCTGGCCCTCTACCTGATCACCCTGAACTTCTGGTTGCCCCGCTACCTGATCCTGGTCTTGATAATCGGCATGGTGAATCAAAGCGTGCCCGCTGCCTACTTGCTGCTGGTCCAAGGTTTGCTGCATCTGGCCGGCCAGGCGTCATTCATCCCCGGCGGCTCCGGCATCGAAGAAGGCGGCTATGCCGCCTTCATGAGCCCCTTCATGGGGACCGAGGCCACCGCCTTTACCCTGCTGGTTTGGCGCACCTCCACGCTTTACTGGTACCTGGTCATAGGCGGTCCCATCTTCCTCTACAAGGCCGGCGGAGCCGCCTGGGAGCTGCTTGGCAAACCGATTAAAATGAAATAGCTTTTGTATAAATCCTGCTAGGCTCCACGTTCTTCAGATAGAATTAACTTTCCCCCTTGATTTTTGCAGGGCACTGGGGGTACCTTTTCCGTATCCCAACGCCCCGGAGGACTGCCGTCATGAAAAAACTTTCTGCCTCCATCCTCTCCGCCGATTTCGGCCGTCTGGCGGAGCAGGTTCACTTGGCGGAGCAGGCCGGGGTGGACTGGATTCACGTGGATGTCATGGACGGCCATTTCGTTCCCAATATTACCATCGGCCCCGCCGTGACCAAAGCCGTCCGCAAGGCTACCAAACTTCCTCTGGACGTCCACTTGATGATTGAAAACCCGGAATTATATGTCAAAGATTTCGTAGATGCCGGCGCCGACTGGCTGGGCATTCATGTGGAGGCCACCGTCCATCTGGAACGCCTGATCCAAAATATCAAGGAGTTGGGAGCCAAGGCCACCGTGACCCTGAACCCCGCCACTCCCCTGGACTACCTGGGGTACGTGCTTTCGGAAGTCGACATGGTCCTCCTGATGACTGTGAATCCGGGCTTTTCCGGCCAAGACTTCATTCCGGCGGTCCTTCCCAAGGTGCGGCGGCTGCGGCAAATGATCGACCAGCAAAAATTGCCGGTGCTCATCGAGGTGGACGGCGGGGTGTCGACCAAGACCGTGAGTGACATTGTTGCCGCCGGGGCCGACGTCCTGGTCTCCGGCTCCGGCATCTTCGGCGGGGGCGGGGATATTCAAGGCAATGTTCGCCGGCTGCGGGAATTGATGAAATAATGTGAAAGTTCCCTATTTTGAAGGAGACTCTGATGGCAGCGAAGCCTAACGCTGGGGGATCAACTCAGGCACAAGAAGATCAACTGCTGGACAACGAAAGCCGCTTCCGGGAAGAGCGCCGGGGCTATCAACCCCCGCTTTGCCCGGCCCTGGCCGAAGGCCCTGGCCATACCCGGCCCCTGGACGGCTTCGAACTTGAAGTCCTCAAGGTAGCCCGGGAGCAACTGCCTTTCGTCAGCCAAAACAAATTGATAGAAATCACCCCGGGTGGCAAAAAGTCTCCTAAGCCCCGCCGCCTGGGCATAGTCCTCTCCGGCGGGCCGGCTCCGGGAGGCCACAACGTCATCGCCGGGGTTTTCGAGGCGGCCAAAAAGGACCATCCCGACAGCGCGCTCATCGGCTTCCAGGCCGGCCCCAAGGGCATCATCACCAATAAGCACCTGGAAGTGACCGGCGAGATGGTGGCGCATTACAAAAACTCGGGTGGTTTTCACATGTTGGGGACCGGCCGGGATAAGATCGACACCCCCCAGAAGATGGAGCAGTGCCGGCAGACCTGTGCCGGCCTGAAACTGGACGGCCTGATAGTGGTGGGAGGCGACGACTCCAACACCAACGCCGCCTTCCTGGCCGAAAATCTGCGCGAGCTGGGCACCCAGGTCATCGGCATCCCCAAGACCATCGACGGCGACCTCCAGGTTCCCGGGTTGTTGCAAGTGCCTTTCGGGTACCACTCCGCCTGCATGGCCTTTGCCACCGAGATCGGCAACCTCAATTCCGATTGCAAGTCGGATCTGAAATACTGGCATTTCAACCGGCTCATGGGCCGCAGTGCCTCCCACATTGCCCTGGAGGTGGCCTTCCAGACCCATCCCAACGTCATCCTCATCGGCGAGGAGATCGAAGAGAAGGAACTGACCATCCACCAGGTGGTGCGCCTCATTGCCGACGTCATCGTGGAACGGGCCCGGCAGGGCATGAATTACGGCACCATCCTGATCCCCGAAGGCATCCTGGAGTTCATCCACGAAATCAACGTCCTGATCATCAAGATCAGTTACATCATTGCCGCCTATGACCGGGAGGCCCACGAAGGTGAGGCCTTCCACAAGCTCTCCTACGAAGACCAGGTGCAGCTCATCGATAACAACGATATCTGGCGGGACTACGACAGCCGGGTCTTCCTGGGCTTCCCCTCCCTGCTCCAGAAGGGCCTGCTGCTGCCCCGGGACAGCCACGGCAACTTCCAATTCTCCCTGGTGAATACTGAGCGCATCCTGCTGGAGATGGTGGCCACCTACCTCCGCAAACAGCGGGCCAAAGGCCTCTATAAGGGGACCTTTAAAACCCAGAATCATTACTACGGCTATGATGGCCGGGGCACCTTCCCCACCAAGTTCGACTGCGATTACTGCTACAACCTGGGCCATGCCGCCTACGCCCTTTTGGCGAACGGGGCCACCGGCTACATGGCGGCCATTAATGACCTGCACAAACCGGTGGCGGACTGGCGGGCGATCGGCATCCCTCTGGCCCCTCTGATGCATCTGGAGGAGCGCAAGGGCCGTCTGGAACTGGTCATTGCCAAGCAGAAGGTGGATCTGGACTCACCGTCTTTCCGCATCCTGGCCCGGGAACGGCGGAAATGGGCCCGGGAGGATCATTACCGCTTTCCGGGGCCCATCCAGTTCAGCGGCCCCTGCGCCGACACCAAGCCCATTACCTTGCAGCTCAATGCTCTGGGATAGGTAAAAGATTCCCAAAAATTGCCAAGCACCCAGAGGGCCACAGCGGAAAGAAAAAATCCCCCTGCGCTTGCGCCAGGGGGATTCATTTTTTTCTGTGATTCTCTGTGCCCTCTGTGCCTCCGTGGTGAACCCTTTCTCTACACCGCCCTCGCCTGCCCGCGCTGCTCCTTGATGAGCTTTTCCAGACCGAATTGTTTAACCCGATAGCCGATCTGCCGCAAGGTCAGGCCCAGGTCCATGGCCGCCTGGGATTGAATCCAGCGGTTGCGCTCCAGGGCCGCCAGGATCTCCCGCTTTTCCATCTCCTTCAAGCGGGACAGGAAGGCCTGGTCTGCGGTCTGACCCGATCTCGATGGCGGGGCCAGATAGGAGGGGAGATCTTTGACGCCGATCTCAGCCCCTTCCACCATAATGCACAGGCGTTCCACCAGATTCTCCAATTCCCGGACATTGCCCGGCCAGGCGTAATCCTGTAGAACTTCCAGCGACTTTTGGGTTAGATAGAATCTGCGGCCGTATTCCTTGGAAACCTTGTCCAGAAAGTGGTCCAGCAGCAGGGCGATGTCCTGGCGCCGCTCACGCAAGGGCGGCACTCGCACCGGCGCCTGGCCCAACAGATAACAGAGGTCTTCCCGAAAGGCGTCCGACTTAACCGCCTCGGCCAGATCCTCGCTGGTGTCGGCGATCAGGCGAACGTCCACCTTCCGGGGGCGGCTGCCGCCCAGCCGCCGGAATTCCATCCCTTGCAGGAAACGCACCAGTCTGGCCTGGAGGTTGAGGGACATCTTGCCGATTTCCTTTAGAAAAATAGTGCCTCCGTCGGCTTCTTCCAGGCGGCCGGGGCGGGCCTTGACGGTTCCCGGGAGGGTGTCCTTCTCATAGCCGAAAAGCTCGGCGGCCAGCAAGTTTTCCGGCAGCGAACCGCAGTTAATCTTCAAAAACGGATAGCGGGCGCGTGAGCTTAGTTCGTGGATTACCCGGGCAATCAAGCCCTTGCCCGTGCCGGATTCTCCCGCCAGCAGGACCGGAGCGCGGCCTTGGGCCACCTTTTTGAGGATCTGCTGCACTTCCAGAATAGCAGGGCTTTGGCCCACGATGAAGAAATTTCGCGAATCTTCCGACAATTCTGGGTTTAAGAGGAGATTCCCCGGATGCGGGGCTTCTCCCAAGAGCCGGTCTTGCCGCCAAAGTCCCACATATTGACCCACGATCGAGGCCACGATGCCCAGAAACCGGAGGTCTTCCTCCAGTGAAATCTCCTTCCCGAAGAGGCGGTCTACGCTCAGGACCCCCAAAGGGCAGCCCTGCAGAACAATAGGGACGCCGATAAAGGCGATTTGTTCCTTGTTGAGATGCCCGGCCTGAACCTGATTTAGTAAGACGGGCTCCTGGCCCATGACCGGCATGATGAACGGCTGGGCGGTCGCCAGAATCAGCCCGGTAATCCCTTCCCCCGGTGGGCAGCCCGTCTGTGGCTGGCCGTCAGGGAGGCGGTCCCGGGTGGCCCGGCAGCGCATCTGGCCGCTCTCCGGGTCTTTAAGAGTGACCGCAGCGCATTTCAGGGCCAGGAATTTTGACAGGACCCCGAGGAGAGACTCCAGGGCCTGATCCAGATTGTGGGCCTGGCCGAGAATCTGGCCAACTTCGTAGAGGACTTGGATCTGAAGTTCTTTAAGGTCAGCATCCATGCCGTAAATCCAAAGCAAGAAATATGCCTGTCATGACCTTGTTCGATAACATAAAGAATTTATTGGTATAATAGATTTAGTCCCATCTCTAGGTTAAAAGGGCTTCGAACCTCGCGGCCTTTAAATAAGACAATGATGTAATAAGGACAGCCGTGGTGCGGACATTATTGTCAATCATTTGGCAGGAGATGAGCGCCAGAGGGGCGTGAGGACTGCGCCCCTCTGGCGTGCCCGGTTGGCGGCGCGTTGACAGCTACTGCTCCAGGCCCTTGACAATAAGCGCCTCGGCTTGTCCGAGGGTCTGCATGGAGTCCAGAATGTCCAAGAAAATGGGAGCCGCCTGCGGGGTGCACAGTCCTTCAATCAGCCGGTCCTGGTGCTCTATGGCGTAATCGCCACAGGCCTGAACCAGGTTCCGCGCTTCGGTTTTCACGTATTTCTTTAAGAATTCATTGTCGGTCCTGACGATATCCAGCAGGGAGCGGATCATACCGCCATGCTGGTCAAAGAGATAATTGCTTTGGGCCACCGCCTTGTCGGAAAACAGCACCCCTCCTTTGATCTTTTTCTGGATAGGGTTGGCCAGGCTCCCCAGACTGGTGTTGATCTCCCCCAATTGGTTGAGGACGGTTTCCAGCCGAAGGAGCGCTTGCTTTTCCGCTTCTGGCTTGCGGGCAATCATGGACTGTATCTGCCGGGAGGCCTCGGTAATATTTCGACCCACCGTTCTTTGCAGATTTTGCAAATCTTGAACTTTGTCGCGGCTATGGCGGTTAAAGGCGGCCCGGGCTGCCCCGCTCATGGCCAGCAGGTTATGGATAATCGGTGCTAAGATGTCAGCCTCTTCCTCGAAGAACTTTTCTTTCGCCATGATCAACCTCCTCACGCGTATTAAGTCCACGGAAAGACCCCGGCAGGGCCGGATGGCTTACCCCGGGGAGACGCCTAAAAGGTAATCATTCCAGCCAGACAATGCCAAGGTGGGAAGTATAAATATTGGGCGAGGGCTCAAATGAAAACTGGAAACTAAAAAACGGGTGGCCCGGTTATCCGGACCACCCGTCGGTTTGCTCGATAATTTGGCGTCTGCCTCAGCCCTTCGCAGCCTTCTTGAAACGCTGGGCCCGCTTGGCCTCGGCCGGGGATGCCTTCTCCTTGCCGCCGGCGGCCTCAACCTTGGCCAGGCGCTCGCTGGTCGGCGGATGGGTCTTGAAAATGCCGCCTGAAGTGCCCTTCTCCTTGGCGATCATTTTTTTCAGCGTGGCGGACAACGCGCCCGAGTCGTAACCCGCCCGGCTTAAAGTGGTCACGGCTCCGGCATCCGCAGCTTCTTCGGCGGTCCGGCTGTAGCCATTAACCACGATGGTTTTGAAGACGTCGTCGATGGAGCCTTCAAACAGGGTGACGAGATTGCCCGCAACGCCGCCGTATTGCCGGGCAGCTTCGGTGCCCATGGCGGTCCAGACTTCCGTCCAACGGGCCTTGCTGATGGAGTTGATGCCATCCTTATTGGCCACATGCGAACACTCGTGCGCCAGCACCGCAGCCAGCTCGTCTTCATTGGCGCAGGTGTTCAGCAAACCCCGAGTGATAAAAATAATGCCGCCGGGACAGGCAAAGGCATTAAGTTCATTGGTGTCCAGCACGGCAAAATGGTAGCCCTTATAAGTATGGGGCCGGGCGGATTTCCGGGCCACCGTCTGGCCTACTTCGTTGACATACTCCGTGACCTTGGGGTCGTTATAGAGCGGGTACTTGCTCAGGACACGGGCTGCCACCGCCCGGCCGATGTAGTATTCTTCAGAATCGGTGATTTCATGGGAAGCCTTGGCCGCCTTGACCGCGCCGGTGGAGGCAATACCGACCGCCCCCGGCAGCACGGAACTCACGGAAGTGGCAGCACAACCCCAAACCAAGGGAAGGAATGCCAGCAGAGTCGCAACTAACTTTTGGCGATGGCTCTTCATGGATTCAGCCCTCCTTCCTTGATAAAGGCCTGGAGTTTGGCGGGAGCCACCTTGTAAGACTCCACCTTATCCACTTCGGCGAACTTCATCTCCGGGTGTTTTTGTTTGTAACCAGCCTCCACTTCCGGGGTGAAGCCCTTGCCGGCCAGGGCTGCTTCGTCGGCGCTGGCCTCCTTCACCGGGGCGCCAAACAACAACCCCGGCAGACCGCCGGTTTTGGGACCCGCGGCAGCGGTCGGGAAGGCGGCGCGGTTCATCCAGCCGCTCTTTCCCTGGTATTCCACTTTGTACCAGTCGCCCTTCTGCTCCAGGACATTAACCTCAGCGCCCTGCGGCACCTGGGCAACCGGCGCGCCGGCAAAGTCCGGGTCCGGATAAAGGGATTGATTGGGTTGGGTGACCTTTTTGGTTTGGCCCAAAGCGATCCCGGGCAGCAACAATACTGCCAACAG
Source organism: Deltaproteobacteria bacterium (assembly GCA_023381945.1). The sequence continues at coordinate 1,609 of JAMCQY010000270.1, read as the reverse complement.
GGCCAGGGCTATAAACCATAAACCCGGGTTTTTCCTAAAAACCTGCAATTTCACGTCGGCCTCCTTTTACAAAGGTTGTCCATTTTCGGTTAAAAAGGAAATGCCAATTTGGGTTGGGGTAGGGGTGAACTGATTTGCTGTTCACCAGTAATTACCCAAAAAATCATGCGCCTACCCTAATAGATTTTTTACCATTTGGCAAGGGAAGCCGCCTAGCTACTTGGAATCCGGTCGAAACACCGGGTCGCGGGGCAGGGTGGGATCGTCCCGGAAGCGCCGGCAACGTCCCAGGAAGGTCTCAGCCGGCCCGTCCTGGGGGAATTTCGACAGGAGCGCGGCCAAGGCCGCCTCAGCCGCGGCAAAATCACCCTGGCGGTATAAATTCAGCGCCTGGGCAAATTCCCGGTTCCGGGTCTCCAACTCCGCGGGCAAATCCTTCTTAAGACCCACGACCTCAAAAACCCGCACCGGCTTCTCCTTACCTTTCACCGCCACCAGGTCAAGTTCCCTGAAGGCCACGGTCTCGCCGCATCCGGTTACGGTGGCCTCACTGGCCATGATCGCGGTCTTATAAAACTTGTTGAGCCCTTCGAGGCGGGAAGCCAGATTCACCGTGTCGCCGATGACCGTGTAGTCGAAGCGCTTGGCGGAACCCAGGTTGCCGACAATCGCCTCGCCGGTGTTGAGGCCGATGCGCATGGATAGAGGCGGCAACTGCAAGCGGGCAAATTTTTGATTAAGATCCGCCAGGGCCGCCTTTTGTCGCAGGGCTGCCCGGCAGGCGCGCACCGCCTGGTCGTCCTGGTCTAAAGGAGCGCCCCACAGGGCCATGATGGCGTCGCCTTCGAATTTATCCACCGTGCCCTCCTCCTCCAGGATGATCTCGGTCATGGCGGAAAGGTAATCGTTGAGGAGAGCCACTACGGTTTCGGCGTCCAGGCGCTCGGAAATGGTGGTAAAGCCGGCCAGGTCGGAGAAAAATAGTGTAACCTGGCGGCGTTCCCCACCCAGTTTCAACTTCTCCGGGTGCGCCAGCAGGTGGCTGATGACCGCCTCAGACATGTACTGGCCGAACATGCGGCGGATATAAAGCTTTTGGCGGCCCTCGGTAGCGTAACTGTAGGCCGTGGCCAGCCCGAAGCTCAGGGCCAGGGCGATCCCCGGCAGGACCGGATCGGCCCAGATGCCGGTCCAAAAGGCGAGGGTCGTGAGCGACACATGGAGCAGCAGAAGGACAAGCAAGGCCACCAGGGTGACGAGGAGGCGGGGGACATAGAGGACGGTGGCGGCAATGGCCAGCACCAGTACAAGGGCCCAGGCCCACAGGAGCCAGCCCGGCAGGGTCTTGAGAAAATCTCCCTGGAGCAGATTGTCCAGCGCGGTGGCATGAACCTCTACCCCGGGGTAAACGCCGCCCAGGGGAGAGGCCTTCAGATCCAAGAGGCCCGGAGCGGTGAGACCGACGAAGACCCATTTGCCGGCAAAGGCCTCCGGTGGGTAGATGGGCGGAAGATCATGGCGCACCCTGGCCTCGGAGGAGATGACATTGGCCGCTGAAAAGCGTTTATGGCTGCGGCTGGGGCCGCGATACTTGAGGAGGAGCTTGCCC
>JAMCQY010000117.1 GCA_023381945.1 Deltaproteobacteria bacterium | reverse complement strand
GCCGGATTCCCAGGTGAAACTGTTGCGCTTCCTCGAAGAAAAGGAATTCTTTCCGGTGGGCGGCACCCAAAAACGCAAGGTGGACATCCGCATCATCGCCGCCACCAACAAGAGCCTGGAGTTGGAGGCCCGGGCCGGGCGCTTTCGCGAGGATCTCTACTATCGCTTAAACGTGGCCAAAATCACCATTCCGCCCTTAAGGGAGCGCCAGGTGGACATCATCCCCCTGTCCCTGTTTTTCATGCACAGCTTCAATGAGAAATTCGGCAAAAATTTTCGCGGCATCTCGAAAGCCGCCCGGCAATTGCTGCTGGATTACCCTTGGCGGGGCAACGTCCGGGAACTTAGAAATACCATTGAGCGGGTGATCCTGATGGAAGAGGGCGAAGAAATCCAGCCGGTGCATCTTACGTTTCTGGGCCTGGCACCAACGGACAACAGCCTCACCGGCACAGCCAAACCGGGCCTGGAGCTGCCTCCCAGGGGAGTGAACCTGGATGAATTAATCAAAGGTCTGATCATTCAAGCCCTGGAGAAGAGCAACGGCAACCGGACCCGGGCCGCCAAGCTGCTGGGCCTCTCCCGCCCAACTTTGATTTATCGCCTCGAGAAATACGGCATCGAACTGTAGGGACGGGCTGATTATTCAAAGCGTAGGGGCACAGCTTGCTGTGCCCTAAAATTAGGCGGAGGGGATAGAGTCCCAACAAAGGCCTGGGCAGGGCCTAAGCATATCCCGGCGCAGGCTAAGGCCTGCGGCTACATATAGCGATTGCCAAAAATAATTTCTTGTAGGGGCGCACCCGCGTGTGCGCCCTCCTGTGGGCGGACACATGGGTCCGCCCCTACAATCCATCGGGTTATCGGAAAAAACTTTTGGCAAACGCTATAAATTTTCTGGTTCCCGGCTCTTGGACATAGAAAAAGAAAATCCCCCCTGCCCCCCTTTTTCAAAGAGGGGTTTTAAAGTCCCCCTTTGAAAAAGGGGGATTTAGGGGGATTTAAGAAACTAAGTTTACTTAAGTATTATTTATTATTATATTATTTGTAGTCTAACCAGACTTAGCCCTCCCCCTTTGTCTTCTCTTCTTCCTTCAGATTCAGGGTCCTTTTCACCAGGTCTTTCTCGTGCTCGAAATTGACCGTCCGCTGGATGGCGATCCTTTGGGTGGCAGGCGGCCCGGCCCCGTGCCAGGTGCCCACCCCGTGCTGGCCCGCGGTCCAATGCTGCAAGAGCTTGTGCACCTTCATGATATTGGCCGTTGGCTCATCCGAACCGAAGCTGTAGAATTCCTCGACAAAATCCTTGACCTCCGGGTTGTGCAATTCCTTCAGGGAAGGCATGGTGACCACCAGGCCGCCGCCGATGTCGCCGGCCAGGGCCATAACCCGCCAAAAACCCTCACAGATATTTAATTTCGCTACGTTACCCATTAATTCATCCGGCAGAAAAACTCCCGATCCAGGAGGCTCTTCCTTGCCCTGGCGGGCCGCGGCCTGCCCGCAGGCCCGGCCGGTCTCCCGCAGGACCACCATTTCGGTAATCTGTTCATTGATGTGCGACACCTTCTCCAGGCCCTTGTATTCCTGGATCAGCTTGGAGGCCCCGATGATCTGGTTCATGAAGCCCACCTTGCAGGTGCCGCCGCAGGTCATGCGATGGGTCCGGGCAAACCGGGCCACCATTTTGCCGGAATAGCGGAATTCGCCGCAATGGAACACCCGCTCCCAGGGGACAAAGACGTTGTCGAAGATCACCATGGCGGTCTCACGCTGCCCGAAGACCGGATTGCCCAATTCCGAAAGATTGTCGGCCTGATCCCGCTCGGCTGAATAGGGGGAATACTGGCAGACATAGGTTATTCCCTGGGCATCGGTGGGCGTGGCAAAAGCCACGGCATAGTCGGCTTCGGCCTCGGAATGGGCCCCCTGGGGCAGCACCACCAGTTCATGGGAGGCATAGGCGCCGCTGATGTTGATCTTGGCCCCCCGCACCACAATGCCTTTGTCGTTCTTCTCGACCACCTTGAGGGCGAGGTAGGGGTCGGGCCAGTCTACGATCTTTTTGCTGCGGCTGCCCCGGGGCTCGGTCAGGGCCCCGGCCACGGACAGGTCTTTTTTCTGCACGGTTTTGAGGAATTCCAGAAAGCGCGGCCGGTACTCGGTGCCCAGGTCCCGGTCCATCTCCCAGGTGGTGGCGGCCAGGGCGTGAAAGGCGTCGTATCCCACGCACCGGTAAATGCAGGTCCCCAGCATCTCGGCGGTAAAGGTCCCGGCCTCCGCCTTTTTCACCAAATCTTCGACGCTGGCGCTGACGTAGGTATAACGGTTCACCACCTCATTCACCAGCGGGGAAAACACGGTCATGATATCTTGATACTTCGGGTCCAGGGCCCAGGCATAACTGGCCTTATTGGCCTCTACCACGGTCCGGGTGTTTTTATTGGTCAGGACATCCGGCACCTTTTTTCCGTTCATGAAAACCCGGGGTTTCAACTCCCTCAGGCTGGCTTCGAATTGCTCCGGCGTCATCAGGGCCATGGCAGTTCTCCTATAAAATTGAGGGTTAAATGGTTTTTTTATTAAACCGCCTGCAGCCGGGGGCTTTGCCGGCTAGGGGGCCAGGAGATTCATGTAATCGAGCATGGCGTTGATGGTCCGGTCCACATTAGCGAGGGACTTTTCCATGCCGTAACTGACCGTGGCGCCCAAAATCCCGGAAAAAATCATCTCAGTGACCGCGTTCGTGTCCGTATCTTCGCGCAACTCTCCGGATAATTTTCCCTGCTCCATGAACCTGTTGATCATGGCTTTGAGATTATAAAAACCCTTGTTCACTTCCTGGGCCAGAACGGGTAGTTGGTCATCCAGTTCCACCAACAGGGTCACAAAAATGCAGCCTCCCGGCAGGCACTCGGTATCCTTCAGGTAAAAATCTCTATGATTTTGCAGCAGCTTCTTCACTTTTTCGACAGGCCGGTCGATCTGCTCAAGCCCGACGAGGTGCTTGTCCCGCCAGATTTTGCGGGCTTCGGCAAGTACCGCGAAAAACAGCTCTTCTTTGCTTTTGAAATGATTGTAGAAGCCGCCCTTGGAGGTGCCGGCGGCTTCCAGAATATCCTGCACCGAGGTGCTCAAAAATCCCTTCAGCGAGAACAGGCGCAAGGATTCCAGGATGATTTTCTGCTTCAGTTCCATTGGTAGCTGGGGAGACCGACCGGTCGGTCTTTTTGGTCTACTATATTAAATCCGGCTCGCGGGTGTCAAGGATTTTTATTGAGTTGCGGGAATTACAAACTACAAACCTAAGAAAGGTTTTGGTAGGGGCGTACACCTTGGTCCGCCCCTTCGAGAAAATCTCTCTCAGCACCTAGCGCGCCACCCGCATCTTCTCGCCGCGGATAATGATGCCCGAAGGATCAATGTGTTCCCGGAGGAGGTGCAGCTCAGTCCCTTTTGGCGGCTCCAGTTCCTTGATTTGGGCGGCGATGTGGGGCGTAAAGCCCATGCCGGAAATGACCTCCGCCGGGTCGAGACCCTTGAGGACCCCGATGAGACGCAGCCTTTTGGTGTCTTCGTGGAAATCGAACAGGGCCTTGGAAGTCACCACCCGCCAGGGCCCGGTGCCCCGGGGCAGCCCGGCCCGCTCCCGGGCCCCCGGCCCATCGAGATAGCCGGGCGAGGTGAGAAAATCCACCTTCTCGACAAAGCGCCGGGCCTCGTGCTTCAGCACCACGATGGTCTTCCAGCAGAAGGAGGCGGCTTCGTTGCCGCCGCCGCTGCCCGGAAACCGCCGCCCCGGCCGCTCGTAGCTCCCGCCCAGGAGGGTGGAATTGAGGTTGCCGTATTGATCCACCTGGGCGGCGCCGAGCATGCCGTAATCTATATAACCGGTCACCGCATAGGAGAAAGCCCAGTTCATGTTGATCCATTGCAGGGACCGGTAAATGTTGCTGGGACCGCCCATGGTCCCCCGGATGAACGGGGTGAGAGATTGCGGCCCCACGGCCCCGAACTCGAAGAGTTGCACCAGGTGTGGAGTGTAAAGCCTTTCCGCCAGGATGGCCACCACCTGCGGCATGCCCCAGCCGACGAAGACGGTCTTCCGGTCCTCCAGAAGCCTGGCCGCCGAGCAGATCATGAATTCCGTATCGGTAAATTCCACTACCGCCATATTGGTACCTCTTTTAGGTCTCTTGAAAATGTAGCGCTGGCGCCGGAACCGCCGAGGGCGTAGGTGCTATACTTTTGCTCACTACCCCGCCCCTTATTGATAGCCCTCTTTAATGGAGGCCTTCCGGGCCAATTCCTTGAGCTTCGGCCAGCCCACGTGTTTCGTCAGGAATTCCAGGTGGTCCTGGACGCCGTAGATGTAGCGCTCCAAATGCTCCTGCATCTGGGCCTCCGTCTGGATAGCGTTCAGGCGGTCCACATGTTCCAGGTCCAATTCATAGCGGCCGGGCATGGCGCCGGGATAGGCGCCGTAAGGCAGGTGCACCACCGCGTCCACCAGAAAGAAGGGGATGGTGGTCTTCTGCGGGTCCTTGCGGAACTCCGCAGGCTCGATGATTTCTTCGGCGGAGACGATCACCCGTTTGGAGGCCATGGCCGCCTCCAGGGCGAAAAGGTTGGTCCCGAAGATGCGGGCGTTGCCGTAAACATCGGCCTGATGCACGTGGATCATAAAGACGTCCGGGTTGAGGGCCGGCACCAGACAGACCGGATCACCCGTGAAGGGGTCATTGATGACCTTGGCCCCCGAGTGTTGCAGGCCGTCCGTGCCCAGGAAATTACGTAGCGGCATGAAGGGGACGCCCCGGGCGCCGGCCAGAATCCTGGCGGCCAGGACCCCGTTGGTGTTGTCGAAGACCTTCACCCGGCCCTGGCAGACGGCGCGGCCGATGTAGCCGCCATAGCCCAAAAACCCCACGTCGATGCGGGTGCAGCAGCCGCCGCCGACCAACAGCGGGGAATCGTGCAGGGTAAATTCGGCGCAGATCCAGAGATCCCGTTTCCGCTGCCGGATGATCTCCCGGATCAGGGCCTGGGGGCCCCGGGTCAGGGAGGAAAAATCGTAGGCCAGATAGGCCCCGTCCGGGACGAAGCGGGAGACCGCCTCCTGCTCCGTCATGACCTTTTCCACCGTATCCCTGGATTTATTCTCCCGCACCCACTGGCGGAAATCGTCAGGGTGGGTGAAATGCAGTTCCATTTGTTCAGGCAAAACAGCCTCCTAATTTGTCACGGCAAGTAGGAAAAATCAATGGTAGGGCGGCCGTCCCCGGCCGCCTAAATTTGGCAGGCGCGGAGGCCTGCCCCACCTAAGTTTTGTATTGGCCCAGACTTTCTATCCTGTGCGGGATTTATGCACAGCCCGGAATGCATGTGCCAAATCATAGATTCTTCGGGCGCTTCGCTACCTCAGAATGACAAGTTAACGGTCGCACCTCTTTGTACGCCTTCAAATGGGGCGGACACGCGGGTCCGCCCCTACAAAAAATTCGGGGTGGCAGGGGCGGGTTTTAAACCCGCCCTATGATGAGTCACAAAAAGGCGCTTCCAAATCAATGTCCTGGGCGGTTCGAGAACCGCCCTACAGTACTTGGCACGCAGCCATTCATGCGCCACGATCCTCTAACCAATGCCGATGAGAAATCCCCCCTACCCCCCTTTTCCAAAGGGGGGTTTTAAAGTCCCCCTTTGCAAAAGGGGGACTTTAGGGGGATTTTGATTTTTCCCGGTAACCCCCTGCCAGAATCAAATAACTCCCTGGCTTTGCAGCTCCTTCAGCTTGGTGGGGCCGATTCCCAGGTACCGGTGATAGATGAACTCGTTGTCCGCGCCGATGGGCCGGCAGACCCATTTAATCCGGCCTGGCGTACGAGTCATGGCCTTGAACGAAGAGTTCTGGATCAGCAGGTCGCCGTAAAACGGGTCGTTCCATTTAAGGAAGGTGCGCCGCTCCTGCCAGTGTTCCCGGGTAAGCACGTCCCGGGGACTCTCCAGGCGGCCCGACACCACCGTGCCCTTCTTGTCGTCCCGTTTGCTGTAGAGATAGATCATGTCCTGGATTTCATCGGCCGTATATTTCTCGGTGAATTTTTCAATTTCATGCTGAATCGTCGGCTGATTCTTCGGGGTGAGGCGCTCCTTCATGGTGGGGAATTGCTCCCGCAGATCAGGCCGGTTGATGATCTCGCACAAAGCCGTCCAGTTGGGATCGGTGAAGCCGGAAATGAAGGTGTAGCCGTCCTTGCATTTGACATAGGTGTAAGGGAAGACGGCGTAGTCATAGTTTCCGGCCCGGGGCATGGTTTCCCCGGACATATGAAAATATTGCAGGCTGTAGTTGGCGATGCTCAGCAGCCCTTCCGGCGGGGCGCAGTCGATGAACTGTCCCTGGCCGGTCCTGCGCTTATGGAACATGGCCATCAGGATGCCCAGGGCCGCCCAGGAGCCGCCGGCGTACCAGCCCATCCAGTTGCCGTGCTTCATGGGCCGCTTGTAGGTCTGGTCGATTTCCGTATCCAGGTCCGGCTCGCCGGTGATGGACATGATGACGCCTCTAGCCTGATCGACGATATCATAATCCGGCTGGTTGGCGCGTTTTTCGGCTTCCACCCCGTAATGACCGTAGCTGCTGACGGCGCAGTAAATCAAGCCGGGATTGGTCTGGCTCAGTTGCCGGTAGCCGAGACCCAGGCCGTCCAGGTAGCCCGGTTTAAAGGTCTCGATGACCACCGCGGCCTTACCGGCCAGTCGGGCAAACATCTTCTGGCCCTCTTCCTTGCCCAGGTCCAGGGTGACGTGGAATTTGTTACGGGCTTCCACGATATAAGCCAGGCCGGAATCCTCGATCATCATGCCGTCGGGCGACATCTTTCTGGCCGTGTCGCCTTCGGGCGGTTCGATACGGATCACTTCGGCGCCCATTTCCGCCAGGATCGAAGAAGCCACCAGTCCCGCAAAATTGCCGTAACTGGCATCAATCACCAGCATATCGTCCAGAGCTTCCGGCTTTTTATAGGCATCGGGCGGATAGGTTTCCCGGTAGGCCCATCTGGCAAATTCCTGGTTGATCGCCAAACCGACAATTTTCTTGTCTTCCATACTGTTTCCTCCCAGAAAGAATTGCGGAAGCCTTAAGTTACGGCAACTTTAAGCCGCTTTTGCCATCCCAGTCCGGCGGCGCACACTGCGAGGGGACCGCGGGATTCGCGCCAAAAATAACTTTTTCGAACTCCAGCCGCTTGATCTCCTCCAGGGGCAGGCCGAGGATCTTTTGAAAGACGTAGCGGTTATCGAAGCCCACCGGGCGGCTGCTCCATTTCACCCGGCTGGGCGTCTCGCTCAGCCGCGGCGGATAGCATTCCTGCCGCATCTTGCCGTAAAGGTGGTCGTCGTATTCCTGGATGGCGCCTCTCTGCAGGTAATTCGGATCGTTGTAAGCATCCTTGGCGTTCAGCACGCGGGAGGCGGCAAAGCCGTATTTGTCGCCGGCCTCCTCGACTTCGGCGACGCTTTGGGTCTTGGCCCACTTGGCGACGACGTCGAGCACGGACTTCGCTTCTTTCAATCTGGTGGTGGGATCGGCAAACTTGTCGTAGATCTCCATCTGGCCCATGGCATCGCAGAGCCCCTTGAATTCGGGCTTGCTGAAGGCCGCCAGGGCCACCCAGCCGTCTTTGCATTCGAACAGGTCGGAAGGACAGATGGCCAGGTCCCGGTTGCCGGAGCGCTTCCGGTCCTCGTTGGTTTTGTAAGTGTAAAGCCAGGTCCAATCGAGCCAGCGGATGACGTTTTCCACCTGCATATAGTCGATGAACTGGCCTTCGCCGGTGCGCTCCCGATAATTAAGGGCCGCCATGATGGCCACCGAGCACATTAATCCGGTGATCCAGTCGGCGATCCAGACACCGGATTTGATCGGCCCCCGGTCTTCGAAACCGGTGATGGGCGACAGCGCCCCCATACTCTGGGCCACCGCGTCATACGAAGTCCGGCCGGTCCAGGGACCCCAACTGCCATAACCGGAGACGTGCAGTTGAATAATTTTGGGGTTGACCTGCTTCAGTTCTTTATAGCTCAGGCCCCACTCCGCCATGCGCCCGGGGGTGAGGTTGTCCGCCACCACGTCGGACTTTTTCACCAGTTCCAGGAAGAGTTCCTTGCCCTGGGGGTGGCCGAGGTGCATGCCAACCCAGTACTTGTTATGGTTCTGAATCTCCAGACCGGGGGACATGTTTTTCCAAAAATAGGCGTACGGGGTGACAAAGCGCATCTGATCGCCTTTTTGCCCCTCGAACTTGATCACTTCGGCGCCGAATTCCCCCAGGTAGTCACAGGCCGCCGGCCCCAGCACTACGTAACAGACCTCCAGGATTCTGACGCCTGCCAGCGGTTCCGGCTTGTCAAAAAGTTGTCCGATATCGAATTTGCTTTTCAAAAAATCCCGATACGCTTTGCCTTCGCTCATCACCAACGCTCCTTGAATAGCGGGTTATTAAATGGCTATTTTTGCCGCTGCATCGCCACTGCCTAAAGAGCCATTTGTCTTTCGATTGGCACCTCCTTTGAATAAATTCGTTGAATTAATAATTAAGCTTGTTGCACCGCCATCGCTGGCGATGTTGTCGCCATTGCAGGTGGCGCAGGCTTTCCAGCCTGTGTTCAAATCCCCCCTTCCCCCTTTTTCAAAGGGGGGTAAAAAGTCCCCCACGGGAAAGGAGGATTTAGGGGGATTTAAAGTTATCGCGGAAAAAGGATTTAGCTCCTTTCGTCAGCAATCTTTATCTGCGCCCAGTCAGGGTCTTGGGGATGCGCCCCGAATGGGCGCACTCCGAGCGCAGCCGGCGGCCGACGATGCGCTCCACCAGGCGGCCGATCTTGAGCACCTTATCCACATCCACGCCAACCTCAACGCCCATTTCATCCAACATGACAACCAGGTCTTCGGTGGCGACCAGGCCAGTGATGCTCGGGTCCTGATAGTAGTATTCCCCGGTGCCGGCCACCGGCACCCCATCCACGAAATTGGCCGGCTGGCCGCCGATGCCGCCTAAAGTCGATTCGAAATGCGTGATCCCGGCAGTCAAGGCCGCCAGGACGTTGGCCAGCCCCCAGCCCCGGGTCACGTGAAAATGGGCCAGGTGCTTGCTCGGGTCAGGGATGGCGTCCAAGATCATGGAAAAATATTCATAGACCTTGTTGGGCGGGGCGGAGCCGTCGTGGTCGGCGTGTTCGATGTCGTCCGCGCCTATCTCCAGCCAGCGCTGAGTAAATTCCACGGCCTTTTTGAGCTCCGTGGGGCCCTCGATGGGGCAGCCCCAGATGGTGCTGACCGTGCCGCAGACCTTCATGCCGGCCTCATGGGCCATGGGGATGTACTGCTCGCACATCTTCCAGTAGTCGGCCAGGGAGAGCCCGGAATTGACCTTGTGGTGCGACTCGCTGGTGGACACCATAAACAGGATGCGGTCGGGACCATAGCCCTCCCGGCGGGCTGCAATAGCACGCTCCACCGCCCGCTCCCGGATGGTGATGGCGGTGAGCTCCACATCTTTAAGGAGGTGCCCCACTTTTTTGCTGCCGCGGAGCCGCTTCAGCAACTCGTCGGCGTCCTTAAATTGCGGCATCCCTTTGGGACTGCCGAAATTGGTGACCTCGATACGTTTAAAACCGGCCAGCGCCAGTTGCTCAGCCACCCAGAGCTTGGCTGCCGTGGGAATGAACTTTTCTTCGTGCTGAAAGCCGTCCCTGACCGTAATATCGCCCAGAACCACTTTTTTCGGGTAATTCAACAACGCCATAGAAAATCCTTATTTTTTGTCTTTTTGGGTGGCACAGCCTTTCCAGGCTGTGCCGGCACAGGCTGGAAAGCCTGTGCTACCAATCTATTTTGGTGGGGCGGGCATCCCCGCCCGCCTTTTCGGTGCGTAGCGCTCAACCCACAAAGACGCCGTCGGTACGCCTGTGCGTAGGGGCACATCCAGGTGTGCGCCCTCAGGGCGGACACGCGGGTCCGCCCCTACAATACCTTCTAAAACCGCAAAAACTAT
>JAMCQY010000214.1 GCA_023381945.1 Deltaproteobacteria bacterium | reverse complement strand
ATTGAGGAGAAATTAATCAAAGATTTCCGGAGGAGGTATTTCGGCCCTGACCATGAGCGAGTATTAAATGATACTTTATACTGTCTTTCCTTGATGCGGCACCATTCTGCTCCGATACGGCTGCTGGATTTCAATTATTCAGCCTATATCGCGGCATTCTTCGCTTTTAATGATAGAATACCTGATGAGCAAGAGCAACATTCAGGAGCATTCCCTGTTATCTGGTGTTTCAATACCAGCTGGTTGAAAGTGGCGTTGCAGGAATTTCCGTTAATAGGAGAATTAATCCCGGATCGGGATATGACCAGAGATGATTATTCTTTTCAACAACTTTATATGGGACCAAATCCTCAACCATTCGTTTTTGCTGAAAATCCAGTTTTTCTAAACGAAAGATTAATAATTCAACAAGGTCTATTTCTGTGTCCCGGCGACATCTCGAAATCGCTGGAAGATAATATTAAATCACTTCATGGCTGGACAGATCCCAACCATATTCTTAAATTTAAATTTATGTTGCCAAAAGAAGCTCACATTGAGGTAATAAAAGAATTATTATCTATGAATATCAGTTACGCCAGTTTGTTTCCAGGATTGGATGGATTTGCCAAGTCATATAAGCAAAAAATTCTTACCTATAAAGATATTTCGGAAGATGAACTTTCGTAAAATCTTACCTGCGAAGCCGGTTCACGCCACCCTCACCCTGCCCGGTTCCAAGAGCTATACACACCGGGCCCTGGTGGCGGCCAGCCTGGCTCCGGGCGAGTGCCTGCTGAGCAACGCCCTTAAGGCCGAAGACACCGAACTCACCGCTGGTGCCCTGGCGCAGTTGGGGGTAGGCATCGACTGGCAGGACACCTCTATCCGGGTCCGGGGCAACGGCGGCAAATGGCGTCCGGTGACCGAGCCGATTTATCTCGGCAACTCCGGCACCTCCATGCGCTTTTTTACCGCCCTGGCCGCGCTGGGGCAGGGCGCTTACGTCCTCACCGGCACCGCCCGCCTGTGTCAGCGGCCCCTGAACGATCTCTTGCAGGCCCTGGGGCAACTGGGGGTGCAAGCCGCCTCCGAGCGGGGGGACGGTTGCCCGCCGGTCACCATCCAGGGGGGCCTGAAAGGCGGCCGCGCCAGGCTTTCGGGCGCGGTCAGCAGCCAATACGTCTCGGCCCTGCTGTTCATCGGCCCTTTAGCCCCAGAGGGCGTGGAAATCGAAATCACCGACGAGCTGGTTTCCCGTCCTTACGTGGACCTGACCCTGGCGGTGCTGGAGGATTTTGGCATCTCCTATTACCGGGAAGGCTACCGCCTCTTTGAGGTTCCCGGAGGCCAGAACTATCAGCCCATCGATTACGCCATCGAGGCGGACGCCTCCAGCGCTTCCTATTTCTGGGCCGCGGCGGCCGTCACCGGCGGCCGGGTGACCATTGCCAATCTACAGGCGGAATCTTGCCAGGGCGACACCGCCTTCCCCGGGGTATTGGAGCGCATGGGCTGCCGGGTGGAAAGCGGCGGGGGCGGCTTAACGGTCCAAGGCGGACCGCTCACCGGCATCATTGTAGACATGGCGGCCATGCCCGATCTGGTGCCTACCTTAGCGGTGGTGGCCGCCTTTGCCCAGGGTAAGACCATCATTACCGGGGTGGCTCATTTGCGCCATAAGGAATCGGACCGCCTGCGAGCGGTGGCCGCGGAACTAAAGAAAATGGGGATCGCCGCCAGGGAAACCGCCGATGGCCTGATCATCCCCGGCGGCGTTCCCCACGCCGCCACCATCGACACTTACCAGGACCACCGCATCGCCATGAGCTTCGCGGTGGCCGGCCTGAAGGTGCCCGGAGTGGTGATCAACGACCCCGGCTGCGTGGCCAAGTCCTTCCCTGATTTCTGGGAGTATTTTGAAAAGCTATATCTCTAGGCGCAGCTTTGGCCTGCGTACATCCAGGCAGGATGCCTGCTCTGCCTGAATTATTTGAGGAATTTTACCGTGTCCTTCGCCACCCGGGCCCTGATCATTCTCACCTCGCTTAACCTCCTGGATTACCTGGACCGTTATCTGGTGGCCTCCCTGGGAAGCCTGGTGAAGGGGGAATTCGCCCTCAGCGACCGCGCTTTCGGATTTCTGGGCACCGCCTTTTTCCTGGTTTATCTCTGCTCCTCCCCCGTCTTCGGGTTTCTGGGGGATCGTTGGGGCCGCCTCCGCCTCATGGCCGGGGGTGCGGTCTTATGGAGCCTGGCCACCAGCCTGACTTTCTGGGTGGGTTCTTATCCCACCCTGGTTCTGGCCCGGGGGGCGGTGGGGGTAGGAGAGGCCTCCTTCGGAACCTTATCACCGGCCTACCTGGCGGATATCCTGCCCCTGGGGCGTCGAGCCCGGGCCCTGGGCTGGTTCTATCTGGCCATTCCGGTGGGCTCGGCCCTGGCCTACCTGGCGGGCGGCCTCATGGGCAGCCATTGGGGCTGGCGGCCAGCCTTCCTCCTGGCTGGCATCCCGGGACTGGCCATGGCTGCCCTGGTCTGGCGCCTTCCCGGAGTCTCGATCCCCTCCGCCTCGCCGGCCGTTGGCGCACCCTTGAAATCTTCCCTGAGCCTGATGCGGATCCCCACCTTTCGCTGGGTGAGCCTGGGCTATGGCATGGTCACCTTTGCCTTGGGCGGCCTGGCCTTCTGGATGCCTACCTATCTGCAGCAATTCAAAGGTTTAAGTCTGGCCCACGCCAACCTGCTGCTCTTTGGATCGGTGGCCGTGGCCGGCGCCTTGGGGACCTTGAGCGGCGGCTTCCTGGGCGACCTCTTCATGTCCAGAACCCTCAACGCCCCTCTCTGGGTTAGCGGCCTTGGGATCGCTCTGGGTCTGCCGATGGCGGCCCTGACCATTTTTTCACCCATCCCTTACCTCTACATGCCGGCACTAAGCCTCGCCATCTTTTTGCTTTTTATTAACCAGGGGGTGCTTACTTCAGTAATTGTGAGTGTCTCCGGGGCCAGACGGCGGGCTCAGGCGGTGGCCCTGAATATCGTGGTCATTCATCTGGTGGGTGATGTGCCCTCCCCGTTTCTCATCGGTTTGATCTCGGATTTTTCCAACCTCAAGTGGGGCGTTTCCCTGACCTTGATAGCCCTGGCTGCGGGTGCAGTCCTGATTTTTAAGGCGCTGCCACATTTCCCGAAGGATCTGGCCAAGGCCGGAGAGCTTTAGCACTTAGCCTTCTGGAATTTTTCCATTGACGCTTAAGGAGTGAATGGTTATAAATAAAGCACAATGTCAACGACGCGGGGTGGAGCAGCCTGGAAGCTCGTCGGGCTCATAACCCGAAGGTCGCAGGTTCAAATCCTGCCCCCGCTACCAAATTAACTCAGGGGCTTAGATGGATTTCTAAGCCCTTTTTTCTTTCTCCGAAAATCCATTCCCCACCCTATTCCCCACATAATTAGCTTGAAATAGAGAGAGAAGGGGCCAGAATTTTCCTTGCCGTTCAGGCCGCCAAAGCAGCTTGCTGCCTTGTCCGATTTTCCGACCACGGCTTGGCAACTGTGAGGAATGTTGTGGTGAATGGGACATAAGGCCCGGTAAGGTTGTCAGTCGCCAGATTCAGTCGCCAGATTCGGGCGACTAAACGATCCCGTGGATAAGCTATTATGATACCGTATAATCGCAAAAACAATAGCTTTCACGACTTTATTCCTGTAATCGCTATTAATGGAGTTTTCTTCATCTCTATTTTTTATGATGCCACATTCCAATAAGACTGCCGGCATAGTGGCGGTTTTTAAAACTACTAATTTGTTATACTCATAAATTCCTTTCTCTTTGTCTAATAGTATCCTATTTTCACCTACAATTGGATCAGCATGATGCAAGGTTGGTGACAACTTCCTATTTAATAACTCCATCCCAGCTATTTTTGCAAATAATAAGCTCCTTTTTGAATTCACATTATTATCCGAAACGAAGATAGAAAACCCCCTAAACAAATCACAATAATAAAGATATTCTCCTTGGTACCTCCAAGTTGATAAAGTGCATGGTTGGACGGAATCGTGATGTATTGAGATAAGCAAATCAGCTTTTCGTTCTCTCGCTTCAGTTGTCCTGCCAATCAGTGAGATATCGCTCCCATCTTCATTAATAATAAATGAATTCTTGAAACCATTTTTGATAAGTTCAGGAAGCAATAAAAGAGCCACTTTTTGGTTGTAATAGTATTCGTAGATGCCATGAGCACTTAACGCTCCTCCAGAATTTTTCGTGTGGCCGATATCGATTGCCACAATAAAGTTTTCCCTTGAATTATTTGCATATGCCAAACGGGTTAAAAAAAGAATGATCGATATCGTTAATATTGTAAAAAATAATTTCTTAGCCATCTTCATAAAATGAGAACCTTCTTTCCAAGCTGTTAAATGATAATCCTGAAAATATCTATCCGATTTTGGACCGCGGATCAAGCCGTAGATTCACTCAATAACCTGACTCCTGAACTTTCACGGCAGTTCCGAGCCTCCTGATCTCGACCGCATTATCAAGATGACCTACCGCTTGATCCCGGCGGATATGGAATATCTCTTTCAGCAATTTATTGGGAGGGTCTCAGACTACCCATCTCTCACTCTTTAACACCCAAAAAAACAATAATTTCATTCATTAACCCTTTCGGGCTCCCGGCAGTCTAACAAATAGAGTGCACATTTTCCAAAGACGGGCTGCGACTCAAAATATGCGCGGAGCCGTTTTTTAAGGAGCAAGATGTCCAGATTCATCAAGTCCTTAAGCGCCCTCGGCGCCGTTATGTTAGTCTTCCTGACCACCACCGCTTTGCGGTCCATACACGATTCCAAGGCCGGGTCCCTGGATAAAACCCTCTCGCCTTGCTTACCGGTCGTAAGCGGAGGGTCCGATATGAGCGTCCCGGTCAAACCGGGACATGATCAGGAGCCGGCCATGATCCTGGCTATCAAGGGCCTTAAAGCCAAAGGAGCTTTGCGGCCGGAAGTGGTCCGTAAGGTCCTGGCGGCCGACCTCGCCAGACTGGGAAAATGCTATGAGGAGGCCGCCGATAAGGCGGTGCCGCTGCCTTCGAAAATCACCCTGGTATTCAAGGTGGGGCCGGATGGCAAGCTCACCGGCGTACCGTTGGGCAAGCCACCGCTGGCGAACCTGAATTTCGAAAGTTACCTGGCTTCGGCCTTCCGGACCCTGCAATTCCCCGCCTTTAAGGGAACTCCAGTGCAGGTGGAAGTCACCCTGGCCCTGGCAGCCTAAAAAACGACGGACGGCAGCTCAGAGGCCGGGGCTTTATAACTTCAGGCTCCGGCCTGCTTATCCTCCTTGCCTGACCCCTCCTCGATGATTAACTTAGCAAACAACGGCCCGCCCCTGGGCTCGGATCACATTATCGGCAAGAGGAGGAACCATGTCAAAACGAAAATATACCGTGCGGGCCGAGTGCCCCGCGTGTTCTTGCGGCGATATCAGTTTTTTGGGGCCCAAGACCCTTCGCGAGAAGTTTATCGGCGACGAAAAGGAGATCGACATTCTCTGCCCGATGTGCGGCACCAGGACTAAGGGAACACTGGCAGAAGAAAGCCAGGAAGGGAAATAGGGCTGGACTGAGGGTTCATTCCGGGTGGCCGAGCCTGGAAGGATAGACTGGCTAAAAGGGAGCGCCGGGAATTACCCGGCGCTCTTGGCGTTAAAGAGTTAAGGGCCTGGGGCCGGCTTGGCCGTTTCCCTCCTCTCTGGGCGCCACGTCAGCCTGAATTGGCCGGGGTTGGGAAGGTAGTTCCCCGCCGGTTCCCGGGCAGCCACATTGAAACTTGTTTGGACTCTTGAGGTAGGCCGGACTTGGATAGGAACATCCATTCCGCTGCAAGGTTGTGGAATTTTTGCCGAAGGGCAGGGAAGTTCAATAGCAGAAGGACTGGGGCAATTAATTAAGATGGCGGAGGAGAACCGGAAAACCTGAGTTCTCCTGTTCTCCTCGGCCATTTTATGAGGTTACCGTCTGCGGAAACCGCCTCCTGAGAAGCTGGCCCGGTTCACTACGCCGCCGCCAAACCTTGGCTGGGCAAACGTATTGGTCCTGGGTGCCATGGTGGTTTGAGGCATCTGAACGCGGGGCTGCTGAAATTGCTGCCCCTGCCAAGGAGTCCTCATCTGAGGCTGCTGGGCTCCCTGAAAGGTCGGCCGCTGAAATTGCTGCTGGCCCTGCCAAGGAGCCGGTTGACTGGGCCTCATTTGGGGCTGCTGGGCCCCCTGAAAGGTCGGCTGCTGAAATTGCGGCCGGCCCTGCCAAGCCGCTGGTTGACCCGCCTGGGTACCTGGTTGCTGGCGCTGATACGCGCCTGCCTGGCCGTTGCGGCCCTGCCAGCCCTGGTTAAAGCCCGCAGCGGCGCCATTGGCCGGGGTTATGCCTGAGGTGCGTCCCTGCCAGCCAGCGTTGTTATTGCCGCGCCAGCCGCTGTTGCCGGTCACGCCGGCCGGGTTCGTACCGCCCTGGTGAGAAGCAACGCCGTTCGGATTGGTCCCGCGCCAGCCAGAGTTGCCGTTGCCCTGCCAGCCGCGGTTATAACCATTTCCTCCCGGGGCATTAGCGGCGCCTACGGGGTTATTGCCATGCCAACCGTAATTCCTTCCGTCCCCGTAGCGCTGCTGGCCTTGCCAACTGCGATCTCTTCCGTCCCAACCACGGTGCTGTCCTTGCCAGCCATCTCTCCGGTCCGAACCGTGATTGGCTTCCTGCCGGCCATAACCCCTGCGGTCCCAGCCGCGGTCATGGCCCTGCCGGCCATAATCTCTCCGGTCCCAACCGTTGTGACGGCCTTGCCAACCATCTCTGCGATCCCAACCGCGGTTATGGTCCCGCCATCTATCATGGTCAGAGCCTGCCATGGTCCGGTGATTATTTTCCATGCGGTAAATGTCCCGGCTGGCCTGATTCTGCATCTGGTTGAGCCGCTGCCGCTCCCAGGGGGACAACCTGCCGTCAGCGCTCATCCGGTCTGCGGCCCGGTCGATACGTCCCTGTTCCCTTTCCAGATAGCGGGCTTCTCCGCGAGTTAAGGACCCGTTGGCAATCCCCCGGTCGATACGGCGATCTTGGTAGGCATCCCGGCGCTCGAACCTGGGATCATAGGCACCGCCGCCCCAGCCGGAGTTGGTATGCCCACTCCAGGCCGTCGCGTTTCCCTGATAAACAGAGGGGGTGTAATAAGTTTGCGCTCCGGCCGGCGCCCCGGCCAGCAACAGGCCCCCCAAAGCCAATCCTGCCACGGTTAGGCTTGCGGTCCGTTTACCCATGACGGTACTCCTCCTTTTGGAACAACCTAGTAATCTGACAATGTTGGCCATGCTTCCTCCTTGAGCGGCCAAGCCGCCATCCCCACTAGTTTTTTGGCAGTCCGGCTGCAAAAGCCCAATTTTGAAATTTCCTGCATTTCAGCCTCCAGGCTCCTTGCCGGCGAGCTCATCCCCTTAACCCCCTCGCCGATTCCCGTGCAGCCATACTCGGTTGAGACCCGGCCACGACCCTGCAGAAGCCGTGTCCTGCCTCTCTTGCCTAATTAGATGATGACGGTAAAGATTTGTTAGGAAAGTTTCTGCATGGAGAAAACTTTTGAATAGATTTTGGTCCTCGAATCACAGATCCAATTTTTTTCCAGGGCAGGCAGATCTTTCTCCGCCTCTGGGGCGGTCCCCGTTTCCCTTTGATTTTGCTTGATTCGCCGTCTTTCCTCAGTTATCTTGCCAACAAGATCATAACTCCTCTGCGGCTAGAGAGGCGTCGATGCCCGTTCCCCCCAAGGGTCTCATCGTTGACCTGGTGACTCCGCTCCATCCGGATTTGAGTCTAGATGAAGCTGGCCTGGGACGCCTGGTGGACCGGGTTATTTCCCAGGCTGATGCAATTCTGGGGGGTAGTCCCGACGTAGGGGAGGCCTTGGATTTACCCTTAGCTGTCCGGCGCCGTCTGTTGACCGCCCTGGTGAGTTCGGTGGCAGGCCGGGTCCCGTTGTTTTTGGGGATTACCGGCCATTCCGAACAGGAAACCAGGGATTTGGCCGCGGCTGTTTACGAAGACTGCCGCCGTCTGCATCCTGGTACTCCGGTCTTTCTGGCGGACCTGCCTTTATGGTACCACAGCAACCGGGGGCTGCCCCAATTCTGCCGCCGCCTCCTGACGGAATCGCCCCTGCCCCTGATCCTGTTGAATCTGCCGCGCTCGATTAGCCGGCGGGCTCCCGCCTTCAAACACCGGAATATTCGCACGCACGTCTTTAAAAAATTGATGGCCATCCCTGAAGTGGCCGGTCTGGTCCACCAGGGTGAGATGCGCCGTTTTCTTAACTACCATTACGCCGCAGGCAGGCGGACTGGCTTCGCTTTTTACGAGGCGGACGAGGAAAATTTCCTCAGCCGTCCGGGGGCCTGGGGAGTGCTCTCCCCCGGAGCCCAACTCTTTCCGGCCTTCTGGCGGCTGGTCACCCGGGTCTGCCTTCATCCTGAGGAGGTGGCCAAGGATCCCGAACTGCGCCTCGAGGCCTGGAACCTGGGCCAGCGCTTGCAGAGGCTGACCCGGATTTACCGGTCCTTCCCCGCTCCTTTATTGAAGGCCGCCCTGGCAGCCCAGGGCATTCTCGACCGCGCCACCATCGCCCCGGGGACACCTGCGCCTCCCCCGGATAAACGGCTGGAACTCCTGGCCTTGCTGGAATCTCTTAACCACTAGCCTGAGAAAAACGGAGGGTCTGTAAAATCCCCCAATACCTATAACATGCTGGGCCTGGCCTACCGCTACAAGAATAAGCAAACTCGCGATCCCAAATTGGCGGAAAGTGAGATAGTCTATTTTGAAAAGGCGTTGGAGCTGGATCACAAATACCTGCCGGCGATAATTAATTTGGCCTATGCTTTTTATTCCCGGGGAAAAAAGGCCGAAGCCGCGGCCTGGTTCAAAAAGGCCCTGGAATTGCATCCGAATGGCCCGGACAAGGCCCAGATGGAGAAGATGATCGCTGAAGGGAGTCCGCCGCCGCCCCCTGCTCACGCTAAAAAGCGCCATGGGAAATGAGATTTTTAGGAGCGCAGCAAATTTGTAGTTTAACCCCAATTAGAGCGGGATAGAGCATGGTTAAGTTTTTGCCGCTGTTGGTCCTGATAATCTTTATGGGTTGCACCGGAGACCATGCCGAGAAATATTTGCAGCAAGGGGTCGCCCATTTTCAAAAGCAGGAATACGATCTGGCTATCCAGAGCTATCAGAGAGCCCTTGAGCTGGAGCCCAAAAGCGCCGCGGCTTATAACCTTATGGGCATGGCCTACCGTTTCAAGTACAATCAGTTGGCCAACCCGGATTATAAGAAAAAGGAGATCGAGGCCTTCGAGAATGCCATCAAGGTAAATCCTGATTACTGGGTGGCCATGATCAACCTCGGCGCCACTTATTATTACCAGGGAGACAAGGTCAAGGCCGCTCCTTTGTACCAGAAGGCCTTGACCCTGAATCCCCAAAATCCGGAGAGGCCCCAACTCGAAAAGATGATAGCTGAGGGGGCAGGCAAAGAGTGAAGTTCCCAGGTGCCATCATTGCCGGATTGGGGATCGGTCTGGCCGGCTGTTTGAGCATTGTGCCGCTTTTTGCCGGAACAGCCCCGGCCCCGGACCTGGCGCAACGCCTCGGCTGCTTTGCCTGCCATGCCGCTGGTCCAGTGCATCTGGCGGCACCCCTGGATCACGTCGGCTCCCGTCTCTCCCGGGCGCAACTGCAAACCGTCCTGAGCCAACCCCGCCAGCTTCACCCCGGCGCCAAGATGCCCAGCTACGCCTATTTGCCCGCCGACGAACGCCAGACCCTGGCGGATTATCTGGCAAGTCTCAAATAAGCTGGTGGCACAGGCTTTCCAGCCTGTGCAGCTGCGGCTCCGGTTTTGGTGCAACGGCCTCATCCCACCCCAGGGCAATCGCATGTAAAAATTACGTTGTAAGAACTTTGAGCAGATAAGCATGGTCCCAGGCGGCCTTGAGGCGTTTGGTTTGAATGCCCCCCTTTAGGGAGTTTTCCCGTTTAAGCATGTTGGTCGCCAGGTGGCGCAAGATGGCCAAATTTTCCGGGCCATGGTCTTTGC
>JAMCQY010000329.1 GCA_023381945.1 Deltaproteobacteria bacterium | reverse complement strand
CCGTTCAGCCGCCTGTGTCGGCGCTCGGGTCGCTCCCCAGCGTTGCCCTATCCTCCGCTCAGGCGAGTAAAGCATACAAGAACCAAAACATCCAAACAAGGATGAAGTAGACATTCATCATAGGAGGACATATGGCGCAGGTAACCCCGGATTTGGTGCAAAAGGCTTATGACGCTCTGGCGTCCGGCGATAGAGAGCAAATTCGCAAGTACTGGGCGGACGACATGATCTGGCTCGTCCCCGGACACAATCCGCTCTCGGGCTTAAAGCGCGGCCTGGATGGGTTTTTGGGCTTCATGGGGGAGGTCGGGCGGTTGTCCGGCAATAGCTTTAACATGATGCGTGAAGCGATCATGACCAGTGAGAATGCCTCCGCCGACGTGACTCATAACGTGGGGAATCGGGCCGGAGACGTTAACCGCAAGCTGGACATCAATGTGATCCATTATCTGCGCTGGCGGGACGGCAAGGTCATCGAAGGCAGAGGCGCCATTTTCGGTGACGGCACGGCCCAATACGATGCCTTTTGGTCTTAATCATCTCAAACGTGAGAGGGGTTAGTCATGCCAATCATCAGTGTCAAAATCATAGAGAACTTTTTTCCCGAGGATCAGAAGAGAGCCTTGGTCAAGGAGCTGACCGATGCCTTTTGCCGGGCTACCCTGGAAGCCGCCCGGCCCTATATCTACGTGACGATTGAAGAGGTGAAGCAGGGGTATTGGGGGCTTGCCGGCCATCCGCTGCCGGACCCCGACTTCCTGATTAACGACTTGGTCCCCATCTTCGAAGATTCCGCAGACGTATTTTCCCAGGCCTATAACGTGCCCCGTCGCCGGCCTCGAGGGCCCGCAGCGTAATCGCTCGGCTGACTGAATTGGCCAGGGCCTCCGGGAACAGTAGGCAGTCATGGTTAGGAGGGTGACCTCGAGGAGATAACGATGACCACCAGTGAAGTGATCGAAAAATACTATGACTGCGTCAATCGCAGCGCTTGGAACGACTGGCTGACCCTGTTCACGGACGACGTCTCCGGCGATGAACAGTTAGCCGGCCACTTCGAGGGCATCGAAGTGCTCCAAGGGGCCATTGGCGCCATCAGTTTCGGCTATAGCAAGTTTCAGATGATTCCCAGGCACATCGTGGTTGAAGGCAACGAGGCGGCAGTCATCTGGCAGTGCCAGGCAGCCAACCGAGCCGGCACCCCCATCGCCTATAACTATCTCCCGAACCGCGAAGTGGTGGGGGCCAACTATTTTCGCCTGGAGGGAGGCAAGATCAAGTATATGCGGACCATTCACGATGAGACCGCTTTCGCCCCCTTTGCTCATCCCACCAACCCCAAGGCTCCTCCGGCGTGAGGCCTGACCCATGAGCACATACGATTTCATCGTGGTGGGGCTTGGTTCTGCCGGTTGCGTGCTGGCCAACCGGCTCAGCGAGAACCCCAAGGTAAAGGTGTTGCTGCTGGAGGCGGGCCCTTCCGAGATTTCCTCCGAGATCGAAAGCCATATCGAAATCCCTGCCATGTGGCCTACCCTGCTAGGTTCGGCGGTGGATTGGGGCTATCGCAGCGTTCCCCAGCCCGGGCTCTCGGGCCGGGAAACCAACGAGCCACGCGGTAAACTACCGGGAGGCTCCAGCAATCTGTATGTCTTGATGCACATCCGCGGCCATCCTTCGGACTATGATGGCTGGGCGGCCCAGGGTTGTGCCGGCTGGGACTATCGCAGTGTGTTGCCTTACTTCCAAAAACTGGAAGATCAGGAAGACGATACCGGCCCCTGGACCGGTAAAGGCGGTCCCATGCCGCTCTTAAACGCTGGGCGCCATAATCCCAACCCCACCTCGGCGGCCTTCATCGAAGCCTGCAAAGAGTTGGGTTACCCTTATACCGATGACTTCAACGGCCCCCACATGGAGGGGGCAGGATGGCATCACGTCAACATCCGGGATGGAAAGCGCTGCAGCGCCCGGGAGGCCTACCTGTGGCCCGCATTGCCTAGACCCAATGTCACCCTGTCGGCAAACTCCCAGGTTACCCGGTTGTTATTCGAGGGGCGCCACTGTCTTGGCGTTGAATATTTCCAGAATGCTGTCAAACAAACCGCCTGGGCCGAACATGAAACCATCGTCTGTGCGGGCGCCATCGAATCTCCCAAGCTCCTGCTCCTCTCTGGGATCGGCAATCCGGTCTCGCTGACCGAGTTTGGTATTCCAGTGGTGACGGCATTGCCGGGGGTTGGCGAGAACTTCCACAACCATGTTCTGACAGGAGTGATCCAGGGGACCTCGAAACCGGTACCCCCTGGCAATCTGAACCTGTCGGAGGCTGCACTGTTTTATAAGTCGGACCCGGCCCAGAGTGGCCCTGACATCCAAATCGCCTTTGTCCACGTACCCTTCGACGTCATCATCGGGCAAACCAATCCCAACGCCGTCAGCATTTTGCCGGGGGTAGTACGTCCCACTTCTCGGGGCTGGGTGCGGCTAGCCGACAGCAATCCCCTGGCCAAGCCACTAGTAAATCCGAACTACCTGGCCACTGAGGCCGACGTGCAGCGATTGGTGGACGCAGTGAAGGTGGCCCGGTCAATCTTTGCCACCAAGGCCTTCTCCGCTTGGTCTGGCGCCGAGCTGCTGCCGGGGCGGGGGGTGGCCACCGATGAGCAATTGACAGCATTTGTGCGACAACGGGCCGATTCTTACCATCATCAGGTTGGCTCCTGCAAGATGGGGGTGGATGATATGGCGGTCGTTGACCTCCACTTGCGGGTGCAAAATCTTGACAGGCTGCGGGTGGCAGATGCCAGCGTGATGCCCCTGGTCCCGTCCGGCAATTGTAACGCCGGCGTCTTGATGATCGCCGAGAAATGCGCCGACCTTCTAAAAGCCAGTTATGGGCTCTAGAACGATTTTCGCGTTGAGCCCGGCGGCGCTGTCGACGCGATATTACGGGAGAGGATAGGCACGATGATTTTCCATCATATTTCGTTGAACTGCCGAGACCCTATTGCCTTCGAAAGGTTCTATACCAGGCATTTCGGCTTTAAGCGGGCCCGGGTCGTCCAGTTGCCGGACAACCGGCAGATCGTGTTTCTCAAGGGGCCCAATGTTTATTTTGAGCTCTTTCCGGCCCAGGGTGAACGGCCCCCCTCGCCGGGCATTGGCGACGATGGCCCATTATATCCGGGAGTGCGCGGCATTTCGTTCATGGTGGACAGCATCGATGCCCAGCTCGCGGCCATGGGTAGCGAGGCGCACATTACCTTTGGCCCTTTAGATTTCGGCAGTTTTATTCCCGGTTGGAAAAGCGTCTGGCTTGCCGATCCCGAGGGCAACGTCGTCCAGGTGACCCAGGGGTTTGTCGATCAGGAAAACCCCCCGCCACTGCCCCCGAGTAAATAGAAACGTGTATTGAGAGGGTGGACAGGAACACCGCCCTCACCCGGAGGTTGCCCCCATGGCATTGGTTCCGGTACGCTTTGAGTATTTGACAGGATTGCATCAGCCATTTCTGGTCAACGCCCGTTTGACCGGAAGCTGGGATGCCCAGGGCCTGAGGTCCGAGCAGTGGACCGAGGTGCCGATGACGGCCTTTACCGCGGAAGACGGCTGTCCCGCCTTCCGGGCCACAGTCAATCTGGACGACGGACAAATCGGTCAGGAGTTCCGGTGGGGTGTGTCGGTCGATACAATGTTGCAACCTAACGTGTGGGGGATCCCAACCGAGGTTAATGACCCCGGGGCAATCCAGCGTTACCGCAGCTTTCCCCTGCGCGGCCCCAACCAGGTTGAGAGGTATTATTTCACTCATTGCCGGAGGTTGGGGGCCAACAAGCTGTGGGTGAACCGCCGGAGGACGCCGGCCATCGGCTTCGCGGTGTGGGCACCAAACGCTCGCCAGGTTGAACTGGTGTGCGGTGAACCGGTGGGTGGCTATATCTTTAACGATGGACGGGGCGTCACTGCCACCCTGCCCATGCAGCGCGGCGAAGCTGGTATCTGGACGACCAGTCTGACCGATTCGTCTGAACTATTCCGCTTCACGGATTTCGATCACACGCCTTACATGTTTCGCATCACCAAAGATGACGGATCCGTCGCTTATCGTACGGACCTCTATTCCCGCTGCCAGATCGGCAGCGGCAACGTTAATCCCGAGCTTGATCCCTCCTGGAGCGGCCGGCGCCAGGACCTAGACGGCTCCAAGAGCTGCTCGGTGGTGGTCGACCCGGAACGGGTGACGACGTTGTTTCACGAAGGCGTCTGGCCCGAGACCCAATGGCTGTCAGCGGATGAGTTCTGGCAGAATGAGTTCGATCCCAACCACCCTTTGCCGACCCGCCTCGAGGATCTGGTTATCTACGAACTCCACGTCGACGGGTTGGGACTTGACCGCGGTGTCGACGCCGGCACCCTGGAAGATGCCATTCGACTCCTGGATTATCTGGTCGACCTGGGGGTCAACGCCATCGAGTTGATGCCGATGTCAGAGTTCCAGGGCCGGATAGGGTGGGGTTACAGCACATCGCATTACTTTGCCATCGAATATGCCGGCGGCGGCCGTGATCAATTCAAGCACTTCGTGCGGGAATGTCATCGCCGGGGCATCGCCGTCATCCTCGATGTGGTTTACAACCACTATACCTTTGATTCCGAACGGGCCGAATGGGCTTACGACTCCAACACCCCGGAGAATAACATTTACTATTGGTACGAGGGCCGGGCTCGCGACTATCCAAACCCGGACGGCGGCTACATCGACAACGGCTCGAGTGGCTGGGGGCCGCGCTTTTGGGAGGAGATGGTGCGGAGGATGTTCACCAGCAGCGCTGCCGCCCTGGTCAGCGAATTCCATTTCGACGGCTTCCGAGTTGATCTCACCACGGCAATTCATCGCGATGCAGTGGTTCATGCGGATGGTCGTCCCGTCAACGATGCCTGCATTTTTGGTCAGAAGTTTCTGCGGGAGTGGACCCAAACCTTGCGTCTGGTCAAGCCCAACATCTTTCTGATTGCCGAGGACCATTCCGGCTGGGCTGCAGTAACTCAGCCTGTCCATCAAGGTGGTCTCGGTTTCGACGCCACTTGGTATGCCGATTTCTACCATGATCTAATCGGCGACGCTCAGAACGACCCGATCCGCGCTAGGTTGCTCAAGATGGCTGGCTACGGTGATAATCGGCCGCTCGCCTTAGCCCGGTTCGCGGCTGCTCCGGCGAATAGCGCTTATGGCAAGATTACCTATCACGAGTCGCACGACGAGGCTGGAAATTCATATCACGAAGAAGAAGGGCAACGGGTCTATTCGGCGCGGACCATTATGGTTGCAGTTAATGACGCCCCCCTGGTAGGCGAAACCAGACGCTACGCGGAGGCGCGCGTGCACTTTGCCGCCGGCATGACCTTGCTGGGACCCGGGATTCCCATGTTCTTCATGGGCGAAGAGGTGGGCGCCTCCCGGCCTTATCGCTACGCCGATTTCTTAAACGCTCGAGAGGATTATCCGGCACTGCGGCGGGGCGCCGGTGCCAATCTTTTCCGTTTTTACCAGGACCTGATTCGCTTGCGCCTTTCCCGCCTTGTTCTGCGGTCACATAATATCGACATCATTTACACCCACGATGCGAACCGGGTGCTCGCCTTCAGACGTTGGGAGGAGAGCGAAGAGCTCTTGATTGTGGCCAGCCTGAACAATACCTCCTTTATCGATGGCTATGGCATTCAGAATCCGCGCCTCATCGATGGGCAGTGGCGGGAAATCTTCAACAGCGACGCCGCGGCCTATGGCGGCAGTGGCTTGGCTAATCAGGGATTGATCCCTTCTGCCAGTGGCGAATTCACTGTGCGGATGCCGGCCAACAGCGTGCTCGTTTTTCAGCGCCAGAGATAAGCCGAGCGTTGGTGCGGCGTGGGAAAGCGAAATTCAGTTCTCTCAGAGTGGCTAAGGAAAGCCCACGTTATGTCCAGACTGGCCGGTGGGCAAGATCGGTTTTGATATGAAAGTGGCTCTGACGATAGAGGGAATCATCGTGAAGATCAAAGATGGCAAAATTAAAGAGATCTTCACCGGCTGCCGGTGAATTCGACCTGATGCTGCGGTTCTACTGGCCAAAGGAGTCGGTTCTTAAGGGCACCTGGAAGCCACCGGTAGTGAAGCGCCTGAACTGAGTTACCTGGAAGTCAAAAGGTTGTAAAGGCTGGCTGGCTCGGCAGGCCTCGCCATGTCAGCCTGCGACTATTCAGAACGATTTACGGATTGCCAGGCTTCTTTTCCAAATATTCTCTAAAGGCAATTAAATTTCAATGGCCGGCCTTAAAAAATACAAGCCCCAACGGGAATTGCTCTACCTGGCGCCACCTTTGCTGGTGTATCTTTTCGCCTGCTTCTTATTTGAATTAAGTGTTATTGACCCCGCCGTTTTCATCATTGAAAAACTCGCCCCGGCGGTGAAAGCTAATGCTACGCCCGATCTTCCCCATTTGTTGACCGAACTAAAGGCCAGGTATATGTGGCTCGCCTCGGCCCTCTTGAACATTATCATACCTGTCATGTCAATTACTATCGCCCTGTCGACCATCAAATTGCATCTCAGGCGGTGGCAACTTGCCTGGACCGTTATTATCGGCACAATACTCAGTCTTGGAAACATTGGGTACCTGCTTTACGGCGGTCAAGTCAAAAATGCCTTGTATGAACTCATATTCGGATTCACCTACCAGATGCTGATACGATCGGAGATGTTCAGTAACGTCTTTCTTCTGCATGTCTATATAATTATCCTCATCATCAATATCCTCGCGTCGGTTACGCCTATAATCTTACTTTTGGCCATATGTGCGACGCTACGCTTGCCGACAGTGCCATGTAAATTGCATCCCGACTACCTGGCCAAACGGATGCGCAGGCTGAAAGAAATTATTAATGTCGGATCGGCATTTCTGGTCTTCGGTATCCTGCACATGAGTATGTGGCTCAATTGGACCGCAAGCCTGGTGAACAATCCGGTCCTCAGCTCCAAAATCGCCGGAGTCGCCTGGTCAATTTCCGCTTATTGGGGTGTCGCTTTCACCCTGGTCTTAGTGGCAACTTACGTGCCATCTACTGTTTACTTGCAAAACCAGGCAGTGAAACAGATTACCAGAGGCAAAACAGCCATGGCACCCAAAGAAGCAGAACAATGGCTCAATGAACACGGATTTTCCTTCACCCTCAGCAATCAATTAACCCAGTGTATCTCCATCATGGCGCCAATTCTCGCCGCACCAATTAGCAGCATATTGAAATCCGTCTAAAGCTATATAATATCAGAGATTAGCACGCCTTTGGCAGGGGGGGTTGCCGAACTCAACAAACTTCGATCCTTCTTCATCCTTCCCATAATCCGGCAAATCAGCCAAACGCACAGGAATCCTGCCAGCTTACCCAGCCCATTTTTTTCGGTCCCCACTGAGGGTAATCGTGATAATATTATCTATGAGGAAACAAGTGCACAAAGGGACCTGCTGCCGGCCCCGGTTGCGCCTGCTTTTGCCGGGCCAGGCCTGATCCATTTGTGCAAACGCTCCGAGACCGGGGCATCACCAAGCCGGAAAAACGAAGGAGGTGCGAGTGTTTAACAAGATCTTGGTCCCGCTGGATGGCTCGGAATTGGCCGCCAAGGTTATTCCTCAAGCCGAAGATTTGGCGAAATTATCTAATGCCCAGTTGGTGCTGCTGGCGGTGGGTTCCGGCAGAGGGAGCGCCATCCAGCATTATATGGAACAGACTACCGCGAGCCTGCAGGAGAAAAATCTGCAGGCCACCTGGGTCTACAGGCAAGGCAACCCGGCGCAGGAGATTATCGCCTATGCCGGTGATAACCAAGTGGATCTCATTATCATAGCCACCCATGGCGCCGGGGAGTTCGCCTGGCTGATGGGCAGCGTGGCCCAAAGGGTTCTCAGGCACGCTTCGGCGCCGGTTCTCCTGGTCAGGGTGCTGCCACCGAAGCCGCCGGAGCATAAGAGCGAACTGGATTATTTTTCCATGTAACCGGCCCGGGTAAGCCGGACCGCTTAGGAATATTAACAATTTTTTTGGACTAATTATCCATCATCAACAAGATCTTGATAAGCCGCAGCTTGAGCCGGCGCGGCACAGGCGAACCGCCTGTACTACCAAGAACTTTTCAAGAGGGGCTTAAGAATGAATGCTTTAACCCTGGTCTTCGTCGCCTTATGCGTATTTGCCCTGGCCTATCGCTTTTATGGTTTGTTCATCGCCAACCGGGTCCTGGAACTGAAGGTGGACCGGTTGACGCCGTCGGTGAAAATGGCCGACGGCATCGACTATGTCCAGACTAATAAATTTGTCCTCTTTGGCCATCATTTCGCCGCCATTGCCGCGGCCGGCCCCCTCCTGGGGCCGGTGCTGGCGGCCCAGTTCGGCTACTTGCCGGGAGCCCTGTGGATCATCATCGGGGCGGTGGTGGCCGGTGCAGTGCATGATATGGTGGTGCTCTTTGCCTCGGTGCGCCATAAAGGCCAGAGTCTGGCCAAGATCGCCGAGAGCGAAATCGGCCGGACTGTGGGCAACGTGGCCTCGGTGGCGGTGCTCTTCATCCTCATCCTTACTCTGGCCGGCCTGTCGTTGGCAGTGGTCAACGCCATGTTTTCCAGCCCCTGGGGCACCTTTACGGTCTTTTCCACCATTCCCATTGCCCTGTTGATGGGGGTCTACCTGCACGTCTGGCGGCATGGCGACGTTCTGGGGACCAGCATCATCGGCGTCGTTCTGCTGTTCGCCGCGGTCCTGGCCGGACCTTATATCGTGGAACATCCGGCTTTGGCCTCGCTGTTCACCCTGAGCAAGAAGCAGATTTCGATCTTTATCCCGATTTACGGCTTTGTGGCTTCGGTGCTGCCGGTATGGCTGCTCCTCTGCCCCCGGGATTATCTCTCCACCTACCTGAAGATTGGCACCATTACCGCCCTGGCCCTGGGCATCCTTTTTGTCCGGCCCACCTTCATGATGGAGCCGATCACCAAGTTTGTCCATGGTGGCGGCCCCATTTTTCCGGGGGCGGTCTTCCCCTTTGTCTTTATCATTATTGCCTGCGGGGCCTTATCCGGCTTCCATGCCATCATTGGCACCGGCACCACCCCAAAGATGATCGGCAATGAACGTGACGTCCTGTTCGTGGGCTATGGCGCCATGCTGGTGGAAGGCTTTGTGGCCATCATGGCCCTGATTGCCGCCTGCGTCCTGGTGCCGGCCGACTATTTCGCCATCAATGCGGCGCCGGCGGCCTTTGCCAAACTGGGCGTGAGCACGGTTCATTTGCCCGAACTGGCCCGGGAGGTGGGGGAAACCATCCAGGGCCGCCCGGGCGGGGCCGTCTCCCTGGCCGTGGGCATGGCCTACATCTTCTCCTCCATCCCCTTCATGAAGCACCTGATGGCGTACTGGTATCATTTTGCCATCATGTTTGAGGCGGTCTTTATTCTCACCGCCGTGGACACCGGCACCCGGGTGGGCCGCTTCTTCCTGCAGGAAATGTTCGGCAAAGTCTATCCGAAATTTCTGGAACGGCGCTGGATGCCGGGCATTGTGATCACCAGTTTCCTCTTTGTCCTCTCCTGGGGTTATCTGGTCTATACGGGGGATATCACCACCATCTGGCCCTTGTTTGGCATGAGCAACCAGCTCCTGGCCTCCAGCGGGCTGATCATCACCACCACCATGATCATCCGGATGAACAAGGCCAAATACGCCTGGATCACCGCGGGGCCGGGGGTGGTCATGGCCTTTATCACCATGTGGGCCGGCTATGAAAACGTCATGAACTTTTTTCCTAAAGGGCTTTACCTGCTGGGCACCCTGGCCGTTATCATCATGGTGCTCATGGTCATCGTCTTTGTCGGGGCGTTTAGAAGATGGGCCGAGCTGCTCAAGGTGAAGACTACAGTGTGGGACGAGGCCGGCGACCAGGTCTTGGAAGTGGTGCCGGAATAGCGGTGTTGGGTTGAAAAAATCGTAGGGGCGGGTTTCAAACCCGCCTCTACAAGTCTACTACCCCTATGTAACTCCAAAAATCCCTTCTCCCTTCCGTAAATTGCTTTATACCCTTAGCCTTTTCTGTTATTGAATTTAGATTGAATATTACCAAAATCGCCATACCGGCAG
>JAMCQY010000200.1 GCA_023381945.1 Deltaproteobacteria bacterium | reverse complement strand
CTTTTCAAATCCCCCTAAATCCCCCTTTTTCAAAGGGGGACTTTTAAAGGAATTCCACTGAGTTCCCCCCTTTGAAAAAGGGGGGATAGGGGGGATTTTGAGAAGTTGCGTACACAACATTTAGGAAAAAACTTTTGGCAATTGCTATAGATAAAGAAGGAATTGCATTTTGAACTTTGAACCCGGAACTTTGAGCTCGTTGAGGAGCAGGAAGCCATGAAGCATCCAGGTGGGCGTGGCCTGCTGGCGTCGTTGCTCATACTCCTAGTCAGCTTGTTTGGCTGCGGGCTGCCGGCGGAATCGCCTTTGACCGCGGCGTCGGCCCAAGCCACCCTGGATAGCTGGAATCCCAGCTATTGCAAGGTGTCAGAGTTTTACGGTCTTTATAAACCGGAGGGTGCCGGTATCCAGGTGGCTTATGTGAACTTGCTGAACCCCAGTGACAAGGCTCAAAAACCGGCGATCTATGCCGCGACCTTTCAACTTCTGAGGCGGCCCGACGGGCAATTGCACTGGTTCATGACCAGTCTGCTTACCCACGGGCAGGGACTTTTTGCCAAGCGGCAGGGCTGGGACAACCTGATGGTGCCGATTAAGGGGAGTGAGCGGTAAGCGGTGAGCAGTTATAGTGTTTGCCAAAAGTTTCTTGTGGCTGGCTTTTCAAATCCCCCTAAATCCCCCTTTTTCAAAGGGGGACTTTTAAAGGAATTCCACTGATTTCCCCCCTTTGAAAAAGGGGGGATAGGGGGGATTTTGAGAAGTTGCGTACAGAACATTTAGGAAAAAACTTTTGGCAATTGCTATGGCAGGGCGAAAAAACAATTTATGGTTTCGCCTTTCGCTTTTTTTTTGCCTCGGTCAAGGCAGAATTTGGGGGCTTCTACAACTTCGGAGTAAATTGGGCCAAGTCAAAAAGCCCGAGTTGCTTCTCCAACTCCGCCACCTCGGCGACGATCTTCTCGAAGACGTCTTTGCCGAACTTTTTCTGCTCCTTATCCTCGAACTGGTGGCCCAAGGCCCCAAAGTCCTTGGGGCTGATGACCGAGCAAGTTAAGCATTTTCGGAGGTTCTGCAATCCGGCTCAAGTAGGAATTGTCCGGCCTCAAGGAATGCCGGGCGGTGGCGACTGAGTATGCAAGGCTAAGAAAAAGCAAGAGCCCCCAAAGCAAGCTTTGGGGGCTCTGACTTTCTTGATCAAAAACGGCTTCCCCGGAGGACCCGGGGAGGCGAAGCTAGTGTTTTTCCCAGGATACCACAGGTATGGTCATCACCGGGATTTCACAGCATACGGCTTTAATCAACTGCCGCCGCCAGCTTCCGCAGGTACCGGCAGAGGAGTGATGACGGGAGCCAGCTTCTGGTACTTCATGCCGAAGGCCCGGGTTTCGAAGGCCTTGGGATTGAAAGCCCTAGTCAGCTCCACTTCTTCCGGGGTCAGGATCCGCACGATGCCGTAAGGATCCATCACGGCGAACCGCTCGCCTTTGGCCAGGCATGAGGCTACCGTCTCTTCCCCCTTGAGCTCCTGCTTCGAAATGCAGAGCAATTTGGCGCCGGCGGCCGCTTTCTGGGCCACTGCGACGCTCGATAAGAAAAATACCGCCACCAAAGCCACCATCAACCCTACAACTACTTTTGACCGCATACTCCTTCCTCCTTCGCTAAGGTTGACACCCGGCTTTCCCCCCCCTAGTGGAGTAACTGAGAAAAAGCCGCCAACTCCTTTCCAGGCACATAATATATGTGTGACGATGGAAAAGTCAACTTAAATATGCGCCCTCGAAAAAAATCGCTTTTTGGCAACTACTTAGTTATATAGATGAAATTCCTTAAGCCAGGGGTGTCAAGTAAAGAGTTTCGGAGGGGCCTCATGGAAGCCCGCTCTCCTATCAGTCCCCGCCAGCCTCCGGGGGTACCGGCAATGGCGGAATGCTAGGCGCTTCCTTGAAATATTTAATCCCAAAGGCTCGCGTTTCGAAGAGTTTGGGGTTGAAAGCCCTGCTCAGTTCCACCTCCTCCGGGGTAGGAATACGCACCAGGCCGTATTGGTCCACCACCGCGAAACGCTCGCCCTTGGCCAGCCAAGCGTTCACGGTTTCTTCGCCCCTGAGCGTTTGTTGAGAGACGCAGAGGAGCTTTACCTGCGGCTGGGCTGCGGAAGCCGCCGCCAGCAGCAGGGTTGCCAGAGCCAGAATGAGGATGACCTTGAATTTCATGGGATCAAACATCTTACCCAAAAAAGATTATTCTTCTTTCCTGAGAATAATTCTTATTCGTTAAAATAAGTCCGCCATGGAAGAAAGTCAATGGCAGCCCGGCTGAGAAAGTAAAAATTTGCCGAGATAAGTAGGAATTGGCATGACTTTGTACAAGTTTGAAATAAAGAAAGAATACCCGGGCAGGGTATATTTTTTTTGATGAAAAAAGATATGTCGGAAAATCAATCAGTTAATCAGAATAGAACCCGGGGATAGTCGAGCTGGTGCAATTTTTTTTGGACAAATTGATGAAACTAGCATAATCTGCTGTTTAGAAATCCACCAATGAAATTTCGAAATTTTGCAACTGTAGTAAAAATAGACAATAAAAACTAAAAAAATTTAAAAACAGCAATTTTATTCTTGTCAGAATTCTTAAATAAGTGAATAATTTCACAGCAAATTTCTGGCAATCAACCGGATTTTCATCAGTAATCATATCAGCTAAGGATTGGGGTTATGGTGAAAGGTAAACCACTGCTGCGAAGGGCCGGGTTCCTGGTGGTATGTATCGCGGTCTCGCTTTACGTTATCTCCGCCCAGGGCGGAGAGGAGCCGGCGAAATTGGTGAAGGCGCCCGAGGCGGGGCGGCCGGACCTGATCAAGATCGACACCCTGGCGGCGTACGGAAAACTGGAGCTGCCGCCGGTCACCTTCTTTCATGATAAGCACACCGAGGTGCTGCTTAAGGAGAAGAAGACCTGCCAAACCTGCCACTCCATGGATAACGGCAAGCTGTCCCTGGTCTTCAAGCGCCAGGGAACGATGAAGCCGGAGCAGATCAAGGACACTTATCATCAGTACTGCATTAGCTGCCACATGGAGACTGCGGCGGCGGGCAAGCCGAGCGGGCCCCCGGACGGTTTGTGCCGCGGCTGCCACAATGCCGAGCCCCCTCAGCCGTTAAGGCTGGACGCGGGTCTGGACAAAGTGGCGCATTTCCGCCACGTGGACTCCAAGCAAATCCCCGCGGCGGCTGGAGCTAAAGACAATTGCGCCAGTTGCCACCATGAACTCGACAAGAAGACCGACAAGCTCGTTTATGCCAAAGGCAAGGAAGAGACCTGCCGGGATTGCCATAAGGCAAAGCCTAAGAATGACGTCAAGAGTCTGGAGCAGGCGGCGCATCAGCAGTGCGTGCTTTGCCATCTCGACCTGGCCAACAAGGGTGTGAAAGACAACGGCCCCTACCAGTGCGCCGGTTGTCACAGCGAGGCGGGTCAGGCCCTGGTGGCCAAGAAGAATCAGGAAGTGCTGGCCGGCTTGCCTGGTCATGAAGTGCCGCGGCTAATGCGGGGCCAACCCGACGCGGCCCTGATCACCCCGAAACTCGAAGAAGGCAAACCCGCTAAGAGCGAATTAATGGAGCCGGTGGCCTTCGACCATAAGGCCCACGAGAAATTCAACAATAATTGCCGGGTCTGCCACCATGAAGGCATGCAGGCATGCGAGGACTGCCACACGCTCGGCGGCTCGAAAGAGGGCGGCATGGTGACCATGGAGAAGGCGATGCACTCGCTGAAGAGCCAGCACAGCTGTATCGGCTGTCACACCGCCAAGCAGGCTTCGCCTAAATGCGCCGGCTGCCACAACCATATAAAGAAAGTCAGCAAGCCGGAAGACGCTAATTGCACACTGTGCCATATTCCGGGGTGCCTGCAGGGCGCCGGGACAATAGGCGAAAAGCTATTCTGCCTGCTCAAGCCGCAAAAAGCCAGTCTGGCGGAGAGCATCCTCAAGAGCCGGAAGATGAAGGTGGGCACCTATGCCGAAACAGATATCCCGGATAAGGTGGTGATCAAAGATCTGTCCGATCAGTACAAGCCGGCGGAGTTTACCCACCGCAAGCATGTCCTCGATCTGATGAAGGGCATGAAGGGCAATCAGTTGGCGGAGTATTTTCACCATGATCCAGGCACCATCTGCCAGGCGTGCCATCATTACAGTCCACCGAGTAAAAATCCGCCCACCTGCCTCAGTTGCCATAGCGACAAGAGCAAGCAGGTGCGCGAGGGTAATCGTCCGGCCCTGCTGGCGGCGCAGCATCAGCAGTGCATGAGTTGCCACACGGATATGAAACTGGCGAAGCCGGCGGCCACGGCGTGCACCGAGTGCCACCAGGAAAAGAAGAAGTAATTCGGCCTTGGGCTGACGGAGGAGTATATCTATGCAAAGAAGAACGTTTCTTGGCCTGCTTGGAGCCGCCGGACTTGGCGCGGCGCTGGGCAAGCAGGCTCATGCCGCCGGACACCAGGAGTTTAAGGGGTATCCCGGGAGCTGCGGCGTGCTGTTTGACGCCACCCGCTGCATCGGCTGCCGCAGATGCGAGGCAGGTTGCAACCAGGTCAATGAGCTGCCGCCGCCGCCTGAGCCTTTCGATGATCTGAGCGTTCTGAAAAAGAAGCGGCGGACGCATTGGTGGACCTATACCGTGGTCAACCGCTACGATAATATTCCAGGGGCGGCGGGGCCGGTCTATAAGAAGTGGCAGTGCAACCATTGCCTGGAGCCGGCCTGCGCCTCATCTTGCTTTGTGCAGGCCTATAACAAGACTCCCCAGGGAGCGGTGACCTGGAACGGCAATCTTTGCGTGGGCTGCCGCTACTGCATGATCGCCTGCCCCTTTGACATCCCGACTTTCGAATATAATGAGCCGCTGACGCCCCGGATCATGAAATGCACCTTGTGCAATCCGCTGATCACTTCGGGCAAGCTGACGGTGCCGGGTTGCGTGGGCGCCTGCCCGGTGGAGGCCCTGGTCTACGGCAAACGGGATGACCTGATACATATTGCCCGGAAGCGTATGAATGATTTCCCGGGCCGTTATCTGGATCATATTTACGGCGAGCAGGAGATGGGCGGCACTAACTGGCTCTACCTATCGGGAGTGCCGTTTAGCGCTATCGGCATGCGGGAGGATCTGGGCACCACGCCGGCGCCGGAGCTGACCTCCGGGGCTCTCGCTGCCGTGCCTATCGTTGCCGCGGTCTGGCCGGTGCTGCTGACCGGCATCTACGCCATTAACAGGCGCAGGGATAAAATCGCCCGGCAGGAGACGGCTCAGGCGGTGTCCAAGGCCGTGTCCCAGGCGCAGGCCGAAGCCGAAGCCAAGCTGAAAAAGGCCATGACCAAGGCCGAAGCCGAGAAGAAGGCCGCCATCGAGCGCGAAGTCAAGAAGGCCCTGGAAGAAGCCGCCAAGGGTCAAGGCCAGGAGGGTGAATAAACATGAACACCGACAACCCTGCGGTTAAAAAATCGCTGTTCACGCCGTTTAACGTCGTGGTCGGCATCATCATCATGATCGGGGCGGTGATCACCTTCCTGCGCTTCACCAAGGGGCTGGGCGGAGTCACCAACCTGTCGGACGATCACGCCTGGGGCCTCTGGATCTCCTTTGACCTCTTGTGCGGCGTGGCCCTGGCGGCCGGCGGTTATACCACCTCGGCGGCCTGCTATGTCTTCGGCCTGAAGCGCTACCACTCCGCCGTCCGGCCCGCCATCCTCACCGCCTTCCTGGGCTACGCCCTGGTGGTCTTTGCCTTGAATTACGACGTGGGCCGTCCCTGGCGCCTGCCTTATCCCATCTTCGTGAAACAAGGGACCACCTCGGTGCTCTTTGAAGTGGGCCTGTGCGTCTTTCTCTATTTGAACACCCTGTTTGTGGAGTGGCTGCCGGCCTGCCTGGAATGGCTGGGTTTCAGGAAGCCCAGGAATATGATAGTCCGCGCCACCCTGGCCCTGACCATCTTGGGGGTCGTGCTCTCCACCATGCACCAAAGCTCGTTGGGGGCCCTGTACCTGATCGCGCCCTCCAAGCTGCACCCATTGTGGTATTCGACCTATATACCGGTATTCTTTTTCATTTCCAGCATCTTCGCAGGCCTGTCCATGGTGATCTTTGAAGGGACGCTGTCGCACCATTTCCTGCACGATAAGATGGATCGGACTTATCGGAACGAGCATGATGGCGTGGTCCTGGGCTTCTCCAAGGGTGCAGCCATGGTGATGGCCTGTTACCTGTTGCTCAAACTGGTGGGCATTGCTTTGGATGATAAATGGCGCTACCTGCTGACCGGCTACGGAGCCTGGTTCCTGGTGGAGCTCCTGGGCTTCGTGGCCCTGCCGTGCTTCCTTTTCGCCATAGCGGTGCGGGAGCAGAACCTGAAGCTGGCCAAGGTGGCCTCGGTGCTTGCCGTGCTCGGGATTGTGCTGAACCGTTTCAATGTCTCCTGGTTTGCTTATAACTGGAATATGCCGGGGGGCGACGGCTATTTCCCCAGCTGGATGGAGATTGCCATTTCCATCTATATTGTCACCATCGGCGTGCTGCTCTTCCGCTTCATCTCAATAAAGATGGCGATTTTCTCTGAGCATCCGGACTATCGGGAACATGCGCCTCACGAAGGTGAGGAAGAAGAAGCGCCCGAATTGATGGAGCACCCGCTGCACAAACATCCTCAAACCTTTGGGCACTAAGGAAGGAAACCATGGAAAACCAATTCTATACGCTGCATGACTTCCTGGTCTACACCAAGGGCGCGGCCTACTACCTGATGGGCCTTGCGGTCCTTGGCATACTTGGCTTCTGGCTTTACATCACCGGCAGGGACGAAGACACCTTCATCAAGTAGCGGCGAGGGCCGTCCGGCGGCCTGGCGGAGGATTGGAAGATGCAACAAATTTATCTGTTTCTAACCGGCCCCATGCTGTGGATTTCCTTCGGGATATTTTTCGCGGGTCTGGCCTATCGGGTGGTGCAGTATATTCGCGGTCTGGATTGGGCGGCGGA
Source organism: Deltaproteobacteria bacterium (assembly GCA_023381945.1). The sequence continues at coordinate 3,135 of JAMCQY010000200.1, read as the reverse complement.
CCGCGTAGCTTATAAGGCCTGGCCGGCCCTGGGGATCAAGGGAGCTATCCGCTCGATCATCCACTGGCTGGTTCCTTACTATTCCCACGGCTGGCGCGCCAAGCCCCTCTACACCTTCATCTTTTTCGCCTTTCACATTGGGCTCGTGGGCGTGCCGCTGTTCCTGGTGGGGCATGCGGTCATCTTTCAGGAGCGCTGGGGAGTGCATTGGCCGACGATGTCCATGGCCATGGCCGATATCCTGACCATTGTCACCATGGCGGCCGCGGTGGCCATCGCCATTCGCCGCATCGGCCTGCCGGAGGTCCGGATCGTCACCACGATCTACGATTATTTCCTGATCGTGGTGAGCGTGGCGCCATTCCTCACCGGCTTTCTGGCAGTGCACCAGGCGCCCCCGGACTACAACCTGTGGCTCATCGCCCATGTCCTGAGCGGCGAACTCCTCTTGGTCCTGATCCCGGCGACCAAACTCTGGCACGTGGTGGGCTTCTTCCTGTCCAGGGGGCAGATCGGAGCGGACTTCGGCATCAAGCGCGCCTACAAGGGCAAAGGGTTTGCCTGGTAGAAATATTGTTTTGGAAAAAATAAGATATATATATATGAGAAATATATGTTTCAGGTTTGACCGCCGCCGGGGCGGCCAGCAAGACCGTAAGGAGTAAGATTTATGCCGGAAGGAACCCTCTGCAACAAGAAAACCGTCGATACCAAAGAGTATCTGGATGCCTTGCTGGCTGATAAGAGCGGCAAGAAATATTATGAAGAGATGGAGCATCTCGAGATTGACAAGGAAAAGCTGAAAAATACTCTGGCGGCCAGCTTTAAATCACGGATGCGCGCCTGGTTGGAGCTCTGCTCCCACTGCGCCCTGTGCGGCGATACCTGCTTTTTGTACCTGGCCAACCGCCGTGACCCGACCCAGGTGCCGTCGTACAAGATTCAGTCCACCCTGGGCAAGATCGTCAAACAGAACGGCGACGTGGACAATGCCCACATGCGCTACTGCATGGACGTGGCCTGGTCCAGGTGCACCTGCTGCAACCGCTGCGGTTCCTTCTGTCCTTACGGCATCGACATGGGCGTCATGTTCGGCTATCTGCGGGGCCTCTGCTTCTCGCAAGGGTTCGTCCCCTGGGAGCTGAAGATCGGTTCCGGCATGCACCGCATCTACCGGGCCCAGATGGACGTGACCTCCGAGGACTGGGTGGAGACCTGCGAGTGGATGGCGGACGAGCAGCAGGATGAGTGGCCCGGCCTGGAGATCCCGGTGGATAAGCAAAACGCCGACATCATGTACACCCTGAACGCCCGGGAGCCCAAGCACTATCCCGAGGACATCGCCGAGGCCGCCATTCTGTTCCACATGGCGGGCGAGAACTGGACCGTACCCAGCGAAGGCTGGGAACAGACCAGCCTGTCGATGTTCGCCGGGGACTGGGGCGCCTGCAAGATGATGGTGGAGAGCGTTTACGGGGCCATGGAACGCCTGAAGCCCAAACGGGTGGTGGGCACCGAATGCGGCCACGCCCACCGGGCCACGGTTATCGAAGGGCCTTATTGGGTGGGGCGCAAGGACGGCCGGCCGCCGGTACAATATATTCACTATACCGAATGGGTGGCCGAGGCCCTGCGCACCGGCAAGATTAAGATCAACCCGGCCAAAAGAATCAAGGAGCCGGTGACCTTGCAGGATTCCTGCAATTACATCCGCAATTACGGCCTGGCGGATGTCACCCGGGAAATCATGAGCTACTTGGTGGAGCCCGGCTACTTCATCGAAATGACCCCGAACCGGGAGTACAACTACTGCTGCGGCGGCGGCGGCGGCTTTAACGGCATCGGCATTTACCGGAAAGAGCGCAACGTCGGCCTGAAGGTGAAGAGGGACCAGATCCTGGCTACCGGCGCCAAGCTGGTCATCGCGCCATGCCACAATTGCTGGGACGCCATCCGGGACCTGGAGGAGATCTACGAATTGGGCATCAAGTGGAGCTTCCTCAAGCCCCTGCTCATCAAAATGGCTATCATCCCCGAGCATCTGAAGCCCAAGGAAGAAGAAGAGTAAGCAAAATTTCAAGCTGATGATCATGGGCGTCCGGCTCCCTGGTGGAGTCAGACGCCTTTTTTTGGGGACAACCTGTCGACATTGATCTCGGCGTGGAAGAGCGAAGGAGGAACGAGATCCTCATCCTAAGAACATCTGCTACCGGCCATTTTTGCAGCAAGACACGGGTTAACTAATTATAGCGATTGCCAAAAATAATTTCTTGTAGGGGCGCACTCGCGTGTGCGCCCTCCAGCGGGCAGACACATGGGCCGCCCCTACAATCAATCGGGCAGTATTACTGCCACCGGCACTAATCTGGCTCTGCAGCCGACTTCGATCAAGTCGAGGCTAAGCGAAACCGGGGTCGATGTAGGCTTGATCTGGAGGTTTTAAACGAAAAGGATTATGTTAAGGGCATCAAAACACCAAAGGGGGGAAGGGTATGTACCTTCCGGACGAACTTAAAGAAGAGATGCAACGTAATATCTTGTCCAGATTGCGGAAAATTGAAGGCCAGATTCGCGGGCTTCAGGGTATGGTCAACGACGGCAAGGAGTGTGAGCAAATCCTTACGCAACTGCGGGCGGCCCAATCAGCCCTGAAGTCGGTGAGCGCCCTGGTGCTCAAGAGCTTTCTGATGAAGTGCTACAGCGAAAGCGGCAAGGAACCGACCCCCGACGAAATTTACCATAAGCTGGAAAAGACGGTTTTGATGCTGACTAAATTCATCGGGGCCTGACGGCATCCCGATTAAAGTTCGACCGCTGCAATCCCGGGGAAGCCAAGCCCTGCCTGTTTACCTAAAATGATGCGTGCACTAATGGGGCGCCCGGGGAGCAGCACTCCCAGGGCGCTTCGGTATTTTGGGCGCCCTTCAAAGTGGGGAGGAAAAGAATTATAATAAAATTAGCAACATTGGCAAGGGATTGATCTTTTCTGGGAGGACCGGAGAAATGGTGGGAATACACTGGACCGAGATCGTTTTTGGCGCGGCTACTTTCGTGGTGTTGACGACTTATCATATCTATTGGGGGTACCACGTGCGGAAGGCGCCGCTGCAAACCTACCGGGGGATCAGCCGGTAT
>JAMCQY010000424.1 GCA_023381945.1 Deltaproteobacteria bacterium | reverse complement strand
GCCGCATGAAGGTCTCTCCTGCTTGCGAGGCCTCTCATTATAACAGTCTCATTTTTGGGGAGCACCTCAGACTTGCGCTAGCTTGCTAAATTTTCGGGAGAAAATCATGCAAAGTTGACCGGCTGGAAAGGCAGAATTGGCAGGAGGCCAAGGTGAAACTGTGCTGCAAAGGTTATAGCTTAAATCTCTTTTCCAATGGACGCCTCTCCGGGACGTAGCGGTGCGGGATAGTTTCTTCGTTCCAAGCCATCGAGACATACAGATTGCAGTAGCAGCTGCCGTATTCGGCTACATCCGGCCCCCGGTAGACACATGGGCAAATGATGTCTTTATCCCAGTCCCGGTCTTCCGCGGCCAGCCGGCAGGGGCAGCACATATAGCCATAGCGTTCTTTATTGACCAGCAATCCTTCCAGGAGCTCAAAAACCCGTTTTTTATCTTTATTAAAATAGTAGCCTTTGGGTTCCTGGTTTTTCTTCAGGATTTCATAAAGTTGTTCAACATTCATTTGATTCCGAGAACCTCCTTGAGTTCTTCTTTTTGAAAACCGACGATGATCTTGTCGCCGATAATGACGGTGGGGAAAGCACATTCGGGTTTGATCGCTTTCAGTTCTTCTATAACTTTTTTTCTTTGTTCCGGAGCCAGTTTGTCCACTTCTATGCAATTATAGTTAATCCCGCATTGATCCAGAAACTTCTGGGTATCTTTACAATAAATTCAGGTGCTCAGGGAATAGAGTTTAACGTCACATTCGACCATATCGGTATCCTCAATGAAGTAGTGAATATAGATGTTCTATAAGGCTTGATTTCAATGACGTCAAGGCAGCGATGGGCAGAGGAAAATTTGGCGATTTTCGCCCAGGCTTTGGATGAGTTTCCTTTATAATTGGAAGCACCATGATCCCGGCGGATAAATCAGCCTCATTCTGGCGCCAGACCCGCGGCCTGACCTGGCCTTTCTGGGTGGCCAACCTGATGGAGATGATCGAGCGCCTGGCCTACTATGGAGTGCGGGTGGTCATCCCCATCTACATCGCCCAGGCTGACGAAATCGGCGGCCTGCACTTCAGCCAGGGCGATAAGGGCGTAATCTTCATGTGGTGGGCACTGGTGCAGTCGGCGCTACCAGTGTTCACCGGCGGCTTTGCCGACCGCTATGGCTACAAAAGGCAGATCGTGCTGGCGGTTTTTCTAAAGGTCTTGGGTTACCTGATGATGGCCAGCCAGCGCGAGTTTGCGCCGTTCCTGGCCGGTTGTCTGGTATTGGCCGCCGGCACCGCCATCTTCAAGCCGCCGGTCCAGGGGACCTTTGTCCAGACGTTGACGAACGAAACCTCTGGCGTGGGCTGGGGCTTTTTCTATCAGGTGGTCAACATCGGCGGCTTCCTCGGCCCGCCGCTGGCCCATTTTCTCTACGGCTTCTCCTGGCCCGCGGTCTTTTACGGCTGCGCTGCCTTGGTCAGCTTAAACCTGCTGTGGCTGCTCACCTATAAAGATGTGCATCCCGGGGCCAAAATGAACACCGGGGTCTGGGAGGTAGCGGTCACCACGGCCCGGCACCTGTGGAACATCCGGCTGCTGACCTTCATGCTCATCGCCTCGATATTTTGGGCCGTGCTCATGCAACTCTGGGACATGCTGCCCAATTTCATCGTTGATTGGGTGGACAGCGCCGGCCTGGCCATACAGCTGCCGCAGTTCATGCTGTCCCGGGACCTGTCCCGGGGTCCGCAGATCGCCCAGGAGTGGGTAATCGATCTCAACCCGCTGCTGATTATTCTCTGTGTGGCGCCGCTCTCCTGGTTCGTCAACCTCAAGATGCGGCGGCTCACCTCCATGCTTTGCGGCTTTATTATCGCCAGCCTGGGAGTTTACGTGGCCGGTGCCAGCCGCTCCATTTATATCTGCCTGGCCGGCATCGCCTGCTTCACGGTGGGAGAGATGCTGTGCTCGCCGAAGATGAGCGAATATTTGGGAGTGATCGCCCCGCCGGACAAGAAGGCCTTGTTCATGGGCTACGCCAATATCCCCATCGCGGTGGGCTGGGGCTACGGCTCCTATTTCGGCGGGCAGATCTATGCGCGGGCGGGGGAAAAAGCGGGACTGGCGTTACGTTATCTTTCGGAAGTGCAGCGGGTGCACGAGTTGCCGGAGCGCTCCCGGGCCTTCGCCGTCCTGACCGAACGGCTGGGTCAGACCCCGGCCCAGGTGACCCAGCTCCTCTGGGAGCGCTACGACCCCAGCCAGGTCTGGACGCCCTTTGCCTTGGCGGGCATCGCGGCCGCCGTGACTCTTTGGGTCTTCAATCGCTTCGCCAGAAGGTGGAAGGATATTAATGCCTGATTTGGCGGCACTGGCGTCTCGACTTGTGCCATATCCGGCGGCCGCAGGCCGCCCGATATTTTATGGATGGAAAAATTATTAAAAGGCGGGAAGCGTTTCGCTTTCCCGCCCTACCGGAAGTTTCGTGGGTTTTAGCTGACTGCTGAAAGCTGAAAGCTGTCAGCTTCAAATCAACGACAGCCTTTCATCGTAGATGAACTCCCTGGTATGGCGGCCGACGCGCTCCGGCTCCAGTTGGAGGCGGGCGGTGCCGGTTTCCAGGCCGGCCCGGGCCACGGCTTCGGCCACCGCCGGCGGCACCCGGAAGTCCATGGCCGGGGGCAAAATGTGATCCGAGTTCAATTCATTGATAGCCAGCTCGGCGATGGCGTGGGCCGCGGCAAGATTCATGGCCGTGTTGATGGAGGTGGCCCTGATATCCAGGGCGCCGCGGAAGATGCCGGGAAAGGCCAGGCAGTTATTCACCTGATTGGGAAAGTCGGAGCGGCCGGTGGCCACCACCGCGGCCCCGGCGGCCCTGGCCTCATCGGGCAGAATCTCCGGATCGGGATTGGCCATGGCGAAGACGATGGGATCCGGGGCCATCGACTTTACCATCTCTTGGGTGAGGACCTTGGCCGCGGAAAGCCCGATGAAGACGTCGGCGCCCCTGATGATTTCGGCCAGGCTGCCTTTCTGCTTGTCCGGGTTGGTCATCTCCGCCAGTTCTTGTTTGATGGAATTCATACCCTTAATGCGGCCCCGGTAAATGGCGCCTTTAGTGTCGCAGACTATCAGGTTCTGGGCTCCGGCGCGGATCAAGAGCTTGGTAGTGGCGATGGCCGAGGCCCCGGCGCCGTTGAAAACGATCTTCACTTCTGCCAGCTTCCGGTCCACCAGCTTCAAGGCATTAAGCAAGCCGGCCAGGGCTACCACGGCGGTGCCATGTTGGTCGTCATGAAACACGGGAATATCCAGGCGTTCCCGCAAGCGCTGCTCGATTTCGAAGCAGCGGGGTGAGGAGATATCCTCCAGGTTGATGCCGCCGAAGGCCGGAGAGAGGTTCTCCACCAGCCGCACCACCTGATCGGTCTCCTGCGTGCTGACGCAGATGGGGAAGGCCTCAATCCCGCCAAAGGTCTTGAAGAGCACGGCCTTGCCTTCCATGACCGGCAGGGCGGCCCGGGGGCCGATGTTGCCTAGACCCAAGACCGCGGAGCCATCGGTGACGATGGCCACCAAGTTGTTTTTGCAGGTGAAATCGTAGGCGGCCATGGGTTCATGCAAAATCTTCTGGCAGACCTCGGCCACTGCGGCCGGGGCGTAAAGCCGGCTATAGATGATTTCGTCTTTGACCGGCACCTTGGTATAGATCTCCACGCAGCCCTGATAGCGGCGGTGCAATTCCAGGGATTCGTCGTTGATGCTCAGTTTGCCGTAATCCTGGCCCTGAATGGGCAACCAGGCCCGCTCGCCTTCATAAATATAGCGCTCGGTGCGATCATAAACCCAATCCGGACTCACCTTTTCCGGCCCCAGCGAGGCGACGCCGGTTTCCTGGGCCGCCTGGGCCACTGCCCGGGCGATTACCGGGGAGATGCGCCAATCCATCTGGCGGGGAATAATATTGGTGGCGGAGATTTTTTCGGCCGGGATCATCCCGGCCAGGGCGTAAGCCGCGGCCAGATACATGTCGATGTTAACCCGGTTGGCGCCCACATCCAGGCACCCCCGGAAGAAACCGGGGGTCACCAGGGAAGACCGGATCTGGTTCTCGCTGTCGGACAGGCCGGTGGCAACGATTGCCGCGCCGCCGGCCTTCGCTTCGGACTCAATGATCTCCGGGGCGGGCAGGGCCAGGGCAAAGACGACGGGGTCCGGGGCCATACTGGCGATCATCTCCCGCGTGACCAGGCCACCGGCCGAGAGGCCGATGAAGACGTCGGCGCCTTTGAGGGCCTGGGCCAGGCCGCCTTTGAAATCCTGGGGGCGTACCAGCCGGGCGATCTCCGATTTAGCCCAGTTCATCCCCACCAAGCGGTACACATACAGGGCTCCGTGGCGGTCGCACAGGGTAATGTTGTTATTGCCGGCGACGATCAGGCCCTTGGCCACCCCAATGCCGGCCGCCCCGGCGCCGCTGATGACGATGCGGGCCTCAGGGAGATTTTTCCCCACCACCTTCAAGGCGTTGATAACGGCTGCCAGCACAATAATGCCCGCGGCGTGATTTTCATGGTGCAGCACCGCCATGCGCACTGCCTTGCGGATGCGGGATTCGATCGTGAAACATTTGGGCGCGGCGATGCTCTCCAGGCAGAAGCCCCCGAAGGACGGAGCCAGGGTCCGGACGATTTCCACGATTTCATCGGCGTCTTGGGATGTGAGGGCGATGGGCACGGCATCCACATTAGCGAAGGTCTTGTAGAGCACCGATTTGGCCTCGAGTTTAGGGAGCGCAGCCAGGGCGCCGATGTTGCCGTATTCATAGACCTGGCTGCCATCGGTGATCAGGGCAATGGAATTTCCCCGGCAGGTGTACTCGTAGGAAGCCAGAGGATTCTTATCGATTTCCCGGCAGATAGCCCCCACCCCGGGGGTATAGATGCGGCTCAAGACATGGGTATCCCGGATGGGCATCTTGCTTTTGATGCCGATCAGGCCGCGGTAACGGCGGCGATACGACAAGGCATCCGATTCGGTGGTCATGCTTCAACCTCAAAAAAATTAGCTGTCACATTAACTCCTGGGCGCGGCCAGCGCTTCTACATGGTCCACCCGTTCATGGATAAAATACAGAATCTTTTGTTTGGCTTCCAATTCCTTCCGGAGGGCACTTTCGTCTTTGACTTCCAGGACCCGGATAAATACCTTCCGGAAGCCCTGCTGGACTCCCTCATAGCCGGTTAAAATGCTGCCGAGGCGGCCGCCGTGAGCCCGGATGATGTCGGTGACCTTCTTGATCGATCCCGGCTCGTCTTTCAGCACAAAACCCATGGCCAGGGGGGCCTGGTTGATCCCCGAAATAGAAACAAAGGCCCGGAAAATGTCGCCCTTGGCAATGATCCCGATCAGTCCGCCCTTTTCGTCCACCACCGGCAGAGCCGAGATGTTGCGGCTTAGCATGATTGCGGCCGCCTTTTCCACGGTAGCCTCAGGGCCGATGGTATAAAGTTTTTTGGGCATGAGTCCTTTGACAGCGACCTGGTCCAGCAGGTGGTACATTTCGTGAATATCGAGGAGGGTGGCCTTGGAAGGCGCGGCCTCCTTCAATTCCCGGTCCGTGACAATGCCCACCAGACGCCCTTTACGCAGCACCGGCAGGTGGCGGATATTGTTCTGTTTCATCAGCTTGGAGGCCCTCATGATGGATGCATCTTCATCAATGGTGATCAGATCTTTGCTCATATAATCTTGTACCGGCATGACTAACCTCCTTTGGTGGCGGCTCGGGAATCAAATGGCCATTTAGTTTATTATTATTAAAAAGAAATCCTGTCTAACGTTCTATTCCGGTCCGGACAAAGTCAAGACCTGCCAGGGAGGATACCGGCCTGGACGGAAAATTTTTATGAAAAAGTCCTAACTTATTGAATATCCAAAGAGGGACTAGATAGGAATCGGATGATTTCCGATTATTCTGTAGGAAATTTTCCTAATAAAGCGGCGCCTTGATTTATCGAATCCAGGCCTAATTATTTTCCAATCGGGCATCTACAGTTAAACTTAGGAGGTCTTTATGGACAGGAAATCATCTTGGAGTCAGGCATGGACTTGCTTGCTGATGGCCCTCCTGGCTCTGTTCTGTCTGGCGGTTCCGGCCGGGGCGCAGAGCGCGCCGGACTTTACTTTGAAAGATGCGCTCAGCGGACAGAATTATTCCCTCAAGCAGTTCCGGGGCAAGGTGGTGGTGCTGAATTTCTATACCTATCTTTGCAAACCCTGCAAAGAGGAGATGCCGGCCCTCAATCAGCTCGACCAGGAGTTCAAGGGCCAGGGATTGCAGGTCATCGGCATCGGCCTGGACTCCACCCCGGAGCAGTTGCGCTCTTTGGCCCAACAGTTGGGCACCAGTTACCCGGTGCTGGTAGGGAACTATGACATTGCCAAGGCGTATGGCAACGTGGAGTTTGTGCCCACCACCTTCATCATTGACCGCCAGGGCAATATTGCCAAGAAGGTGACCGAGGCGCAGAGCAAGGAGGGTTTTATCAAATTGATCAAGCCGGTGCTTTGAGAAGCCAGTAGCCAGTAGTCAGCAGTCAGTAATGGCAAAAACCGAAAAGACGGTGTCAGATTCATCCAGGGCAGCAAGAATACCGGATTTGTTACCGAATACGGTGCCTTAATTTAGAGTTTCATGTCTCTACCAGGCGATTTTGGATGGCGAAGCGGGCCAGTTCGGTATTGTTGCGCAGGTTGAGCTTTTTAAGCAGACGGTCCCGGTAAGTGTTGACTGTTTTAATGCTGATGCCGTAGCCCTCTGCGATCTCCCGGTTGGTCTGCCCCAGGGCCAGGCCCCTTAGGACCTGGAGCTCCCGATTGGAAAGCGAGTCCAGCAGGGACAGACCCGGCGCCCCTTTCAGCAGGCGCAAGGCCAGGGCTTCGGCCGCGGTATCGGTAAGGTAACGGCCGCCGGCGTGCAGCTTGCGAATGGCCTTGACCAGTTGCCCCGGGGCGGCGCGTTTGGTGAGATAGCCCATGGCGCCGGCTTCCACCGCCCGCACCACGAATTGCTCCTCGGTGTGCATAGTCAGGATCAGGATGGGGAGCTTGGGATGCTGGACCTTTAGCTGGCTGACCACCTCCAGTCCGTCCATGCCCGGCATGGAAAGGTCGATCACCGCCACGTCCGGGTTTTTTTGCAAGGCCTGCTTAATGGCCCCCCGCCCATCGGCCGCTTCGGCCACCACCTCCATGTCGCCGCTGTCTTCCACGATATGCCGCAAGCCGGCTCGCACAATGTCGTGATCGTCCGCCAAGAGCACCCTGATCATGGGCCTTCCTTTTCGGCTCGGTCCAGGGGCACCTTGAAGTAGACCCAGGTGCCCTGGCCGGTACTGGAGTTGACTGAAAGACTGCCGCCCGCCAGCGAGGCCCGCTCCCGCATGCCGAGAAGCCCCAGGCCCTCGCGTTCCGAGAGCTCCGCCGGATTAAAGCCCCGGCCGTTATCGGTCACCGCCAAACTAAGGGAGCCATTATCGCCTTGCAGGATGACATTGACACAGCTTGCCTGGGCGTGGCGGATCACGTTGGTCAGCGCCTCCTGGGCGATGCGATAAGCCGCGGTGGCCACCTTGCCCTTAATGCCGGGGACCTGATTATGTTCAAAGATGCAGGTGATGCCGGTGCGCCGTTCGAAATCACTGGTGAACCATTCCAGGGCATCCACCAGACCCAGGCGGTCCAGGACCCCGGGGCGCAGCCGCAACGCCAGGCCGCGCACCTCCTCAATGGTCCGGTCGATGAGCTGGCCCATGGTCGAGGCCCGTTCCGCCGCTTTGGGATCGGACCCTTCGAGACGGTCCTGCATCCAGGTGCAGTCCATCTGCAGAGCCGTCAGCAGCTGCCCCAGCTCATCATGCAGTTCCCGGGCCAGCAGGGTCCGCTCATTTTCCTGATTGGCCATGATGCTGCCGGAGAGGCGCTTCAACTGCTCCTGGGCCTTTTTGATGGTGGTGATGTCGGCCGAGATGCCACAGAGGCCGCTGACCTGCCCGAATTCATCGTAAAGCGGAAATTTTACCGACAGATAGGTGCGCACGCCGTCTTGATGATAGACCTGCTCCTCTACCTGACAGGGGTGTTCCTCTCGTAAAACCTGCTGATCATGGGCCAGCAGCTGGCCGGCGACTTCATTGGGGAACAGCTCGTGATCGGTCTTGCCCTTGACGTCCTCCAGTTTAACCTCGAACAATTCTTCAAAGCGAGGGTTGACCAGGAGATAATGGCCCTGGGCATCCTTGAGGAAGACCACAGCCGGAGTGTACTTGAAGATGCTGGTGATCTCCCTGGTCCTTTTAGCCACCTGGCGTTCCAGGTCCTGGGCGTAGCGGCTCAGTTCCTCCTGGGCGTGCTTGAGGGCTTCTTCCGCCTTCTTGCGTTCGGTGACGTCGATGGAGACCGCCAGGGAACGGACGATCTTGCCGGCCTCATCCCGTTCGGCAATGGCAGAGAGCAGCACCTCCATGGGTTCGCCGTTCTTTCTGAGGTATTGATAGGAAATATCCTTACAAAAACCTCGGCGGAAGAAATCGGGAAAGACCGCCTCCCCGGCGTAATGCCGCGAGGCCTCGCTGAAAAAGTCGGTGACCTTGCGGCCGATCACTTCGCCGCGCTCATATCCCAGGGTCTTCAGCCAATGGTCGCTGACCATGACCAGCCGCCCTGCCGTGTCGATGGAATGGAGCATGGCCGGAGCGCTGTTATAGATGGTGCGGTAGCGCTGTTCGCTGTTTTGCAGGGCGATTTCAGCACTCCTGCGGCGCCCGATGTCACCGGAGGCCCGCCAATAGAGAAATCCTACCGACAGCCCGACCAGCATGGCTAAGAAGATGATGATATAACCGGTGATCTTGAGGGCGGGGTCGGCAAAGATCTTGGCCATAGTATGCGGCCCGCGTAATTGCACGACCTTCCAGCCGGGGTAATGATCCAGGCCCAGTCGGCCCACCAGATAATGGTTGCCTTGCCGGTCCACCGCGGTGTTGTCTTCCTTGAGGCTCAGACCGGTCCACTTCCAGGGGCCGGCGCCGAATTGCCGGGTTCCGGCCAGCCGCGAGGCCTGCTCAGGAGTAAGCTGCCTGAGGGTATGGTACAGCCACTCCGGACGGCTGGAGACAAAGAACACCCCTTGGGGATCGATGACCGAAACTCGTTCCTCGTCATTGGCCACCAGTTCTTCGATATGCTCAATGGAGATCTTGATGACTGCCACGCCGAGGGGCTGGCCCTGCTCGCCGTAGACCGGATGACTGTAATATGCCCCGCGGCGGCCGGAAGTGGTTCCCAAGGCCAGATAGGTGGCAGCTTGGCCGTGGATAGCCTGCCTAAAGTAGGGCCGGAAGCTGAAATTCTGGCCCACAAAGCTATCGGCGGTGTGGCGGTTGGAGGAAGCAATGGTGTAGCCCCGGCGGTCCATCAGGTAGCAGACGTCCACATCCAAGGTATCCTTAAAATGATCCAGGACGGCATTAGCCCTTTGCAGGGAGGCCGCGTCCCTTTTGGCCAGGGCCTGTTGCAGGCCCTGCATGCCGGCCAGGGCCTTCACCGGTTTGATATTCTCCGAGAGAAACGAGGAAAGGTTTTTCTTGATCATCACCAGGCGGGTTTGCGCCTGGCGCTCCGCCTCCCTGAAGACCGCCTGCTTCAGGGAAGAATAGTAGAGGAAGCCGCCGATGGAGGCCGATAAAAAGGCCAGTAGCGACAGAATCAATAAGATCAGACGAAGTCGCACGCCGGAATTCCCATCAATGCGGCACTGCGTGATCGGGTCGATTTATCCGTCAAGAATTAAGGTCTCCACAGGCGCCGGCGGAGGTGATAAAGACAGAGATCTGGGTGATCTGGAATAACTGCTTAATATTCTACCGTTTTACCGTCGCGATTACAATCTCTCAGAAATCTGCCCTGCAATGCAATCTTGACTCAGCCGGAATCATGGTGGTCCTTCCAATGATAGAAATAAAAACCCCCGAGGTATGATCCTCGGGGGGTTTCGTCAATTACCCCGGAGAGTTTTTGTCCACCCGGGGGAAAATGCGATGCTCAGGCTCCCAAGCGGAGGCTCCTAAAAAGGGGAAATAGAGGCGTAATACCACTTTCGTATTGACATGCAACAAAATATAGCCAATAATCCCTCCAAATCAAGCCACTTGAGGAGGGATTGCCATGGCTCGACCAAAAGCGGTGATTGATGCAGCATTGGCCGAAAAGGCTGAGGCTGCCTTAAAGGCGC
>JAMCQY010000100.1 GCA_023381945.1 Deltaproteobacteria bacterium | reverse complement strand
TTAGGGTGCGCCTGCGCACCAGATAAAAACCCAACCGGCTTCCCTAGATCTAATTCCGGGGAAGCCGGTTCTTTTATTGGATTTTTGGTAGCATAGGCGTTCCAGCCTGTGCCTATCTGAGTATTGGTGGGGCGGCGTCCCCGCCCGCCATCGATTTGTAGATCTGTAGGGCGGGAAAGCGCAGCGCATCCCGCCTTGGTTAATTGAGTCAAGCCTGACTTATGCCGCAATATATTCTCCTCGGTTCCTGGCGGCGTGTTCCTCTTGACAGTCACGCTGCCTACTTTCATCCCTATGTGGAACGCGGCATTATCCCTTCGACTGAACGGCAGATATTGTTTTTAAGTCTATAGTTGGAATAATGCTAATGGCGGGATGCGCTGCGCTTTCCCGCCCTACACCCTGAAAATCGCTTTTGTGATATTTATCACTTGCGTCTTTCCCCGCAACCATGGTAAAAAACAACGGATATATAGGAGACCCAGGCTGGCCCAGCCACGGGCTGGCAGGCAATTAGCGTGAGGGGGAAAGACGCAAGTGAGGAGAGTGGTCTATGTTCGAAATAGTGGAACGCTCGGAAATGGCCCAGGGGACGGTGATCAGCAACTGGATCAGGGCCCCCAAGATCGCCGCCAAGGCCAAGCCGGGACAGTTTGTCATCCTGCGGGCCAACGAGACAGGGGAGCGAATTCCCTTGACGATGGCGGATACCGACCCGGCCAAGGGTCTGATCAACATTATTTATGCAGTGGTGGGCAAGAGCACGGCCTTATTTAAGACCCTGCAGGTGGGGCAACATTACCAGGACGTCATCGGCCCCCTGGGGCGCCCCACCCACCTGGAGAAGGTCGGCAAGGTTATCTGCGTGGGCGGCGGCACCGGTGTGGCGGTATTGCATCCCATCACCCGCGGCCTGAAACAGGCCGGCAATCATGTCTTCTCGGTCATCGGAGCCCGCACTAAGGATCTGTTAATCCTGGAAGACAAAATGAAAGACGCCTCCAATGAGCTGATGGTCTGCACCGACGACGGCTCCTACGGCCACCATGGTTTCGTCACCGACAAATTGAAGGAAACCCTGGAAAAGCATCGGGATATCGGCCTGGCCGTGTGCATCGGCCCGGTGCCCATGATGAAATTCTGCTGCAAAATGACCAAGGAATACGGGGTCAAGACCCTGGTGAGCCTCAATCCCATCATGGTAGACGGCACCGGCATGTGCGGCTGCTGCCGGGTGAGCGTCGGCGGCGAAATGAAGTTCGCCTGTGTGGACGGCCCGGAGTTTGACGGCCATGCCACCGACTTTGAAGAGCTGACCCTGCGGCTCAGGGCTTACTGCACTGAGGAAAAGCTCTCCATGGATCAGTTCATGAATGCGCCCACCACCTGTTCTTGCGGGACCCCCGGTTCCCTGCCCAAATAGTTAGTATTGAGGAGAAAAGATAATGGCTGAAGAAGTCAAAGCTCCCCCGAAGGAAAAGATACCCCGACAGAAAATGCCGGAGCAGGAACCTAAGGTCCGGGCCCGCAATTTTCAGGAAGTCCCCCTCGGCTACACTCCGGAATTGGCCCTGAAGGAAGCCCAGCGCTGCATCCAGTGCAAGGATCCCCGCTGCCGCCAGGGCTGTCCGGTGGAGATCGAAATTCCGGCCTTCATCAAGTGCATCAAGGAAGGCGATTTTCAAGGCGCCATCCGCAAGCTGTGGGAGAAGAATTCTCTGCCCGCGGTATGCGGGCGGGTCTGCCCCCAGGAAGTCCAGTGCGAAGGCATGTGCATTGTCGGCAAGAAAGACGCCCCGGTGGCCATCGGCAACCTGGAGCGCTTCGCCGCCGATTACCAGCGCATGCACGGCCAGGAGATCCTCCCCCCCAAGGCCGATCCCACCGGCAAGAAGGTGGCCGTGGTGGGCTGCGGCCCGGCCGGCCTCACCGTGGCCGGCGACCTGATCCTCAAGGGCCACGAGGTCACCATCTATGAAGCCCTCCATCTTCCTGGCGGCGTGTTGGCTTACGGCATCCCCGAATTCCGGCTGCCCAAGGCCATCGTCAACTCGGAATGCAATTTCCTGGAAAAGCTGGGCGTCAAGATCAACGTCGATACCGTCATCGGCGCCAGCGAGACCGTGGACGAGCTGTTTGAGCAGGGCTACGACGCCGTCTTCCTGGGCGTGGGCGCCGGTCTCCCGGTCTTCCTGAAGATTCCCGGAGAGCATTTCATCGGCGTCTATTCCGCCAATGAATACCTGACCCGCTCCAACCTGATGAAGGCTTACGAATTCCCCACCTACGACACGCCCATCGTCAAGGGCAAAAACGTCGCCACCTTTGGCGGCGGCAACGTCGCCATGGACTCGGCCCGCACTGCTCTGCGGCTGGGCGCCGACCATTCCTATATCATCTACCGGCGCTCCGAAGCCGAGCTTCCCGCCCGGACCGCCGAAGTCCACCATGCCAAGGAAGAGGGCGTCGAGTTTCTGCTGCTCGCCAACCCACTGCGCTTCCTGGGCGACGATACCGGCCGGCTCACTGCGGTTGAATGCCTGAAAATGGAACTGGGCGAACCCGACGCCTCCGGACGCCGGCGGCCCGTGGCGATTCCGGACTCGGAGTTCACCGTGGAGATCGATACCGCGGTCATCTCCATCGGCTCCGGCTCCAACCCGCTGCTCACCAAGAACACCCCAGGCCTGGCCCTGAACCGTTGGGGCTACATCATTGCCGACCCTAAAACCGGCAAGACCATGAAACCGCGGGTCTGGGCGGGTGGCGACATCGTCACCGGCTCGGCCACCGTCATCCTGGCCATGGGCGCCGGCCGCCTAGCCGCCAACTCCATCCATGACTTCCTGACCATGGGGTGGTAGGAAAGATTTTGGGGGAGGGGCAAAGGGCCGAGGGCCCTTTCCCATTTACAAAAAACCCCAAACCCCCACCCCAATCCCGTAAGTACGGGCGACCCGCTGGGTCGCCCCTTTCTATTTTGCCTTAAGGTCACAGGCCCCGACCGGTGTATTAATCGGCTTCCCATCCAGGACCGGACACACGGGTCCACCCCTACCAAATATTACTAATACTCTCTGACCCTTACCATGATTTACATAAAACCTCAACTAATCCCACGAATTGACTACGGCAGCACCGATGACTAGATAAACAAGAAAACAAATTGCGAGGTGCCTATGGACCTCAAACTGGAAAACAAACTAGCCCTGGTGACCGGCTCCACCGCCGGGATTGGGCTGGCCATTGCCAAATCCCTGGCGGCCGAAGGGGCCCGGGTGATCCTCAACGGTCGCACCCAGGACCGCGTAAACGAAGCCCTGGAGAAAATTCGCCAGGCGCATCCTCAGGCAAAATTGGAAGGCCTGGCGGCCGACCTGTCCAAACCGGAAGGGGCCGAGGAGACCATTCGCCGCTTTCCGGCAGTGGACATCCTGGTCAACAATTTGGGAAGGTATGAGCACCGGCCTTTCGAAGAAACCAGCGACGCTGATTGGAAGAATATCATTGAGTTAAATTTCATGAGCGGGGTGCGCCTCTCCCGCCATTACCTGCCGCGCATGAAAGAGGCCAACTGGGGCCGGATCATCTTTCTAAGCAGCGAGTCCGGGGTCCACATACCCCCGGACATGATCCATTATGGCGTCACCAAGGCCATGTACCTGGCCTTAAGCCGCGGGCTCGCCGAAACCACTACCGGCACCGCGGTGACGGTGAACGCGGTCCTGCCCGGCCCCACCCGCTCCGAAGGCGTAGGCCGCTTTATCGAACAAATAGCCCGAGACAAAGGAATCTCTTCCCAAGAGGTGGAAGAAGAGTTTTTTAAATCAGTCCGGCCCACTTCCATCTTGAAGCGCTTCGCCAGCACCGAAGAAGTAGCCCATTTAGTGACCTACCTGGCCAGCCCTTTGGCTTCGGCCACCAACGGCGCGGCGCTGCGAGTCGATGGCGGGGTGGTGAGGTCTATGATTTAAAAATGCTCCAAGACAATCAAGAATTAATCTGAGATCTGGCGACATATACAAGGCGAAGGGCGAAGATTTAAAAGCAGTCCGTAAACCTTCGCCTTTCGCTTTTTCGCCTTTCGCCCCGTTATTTCCCCAGTTTTTCTAGCCGCACGCCGATCAACCTAATCAGTTTATGCTTGGGGTTCTCGCGTTGATCCAGAAAGGGCATCAGCAGTTTCATGGCCTCGAAGCGCAGGAGGCGGGGCGAGTCGGTTGGGGCAGGCAGGGTGTGTGAGCGGGATTTGGTGTGGAAGTCGGCAAAGCGCACGGTCACCACTACAGTACGGTAAGTGAGAAAGCCTTCCGCCCGCACCCTCTTGAAAACTTCGTGGCACATAACCCAGAGGCGGGTGAAGATGAAATCTAGGTCCAAATTGTCCCGGCCGAAGGTCTCCTGCTCGCCCACGGACTTGGGCTCCCACTCCGTCACCAGGGGGCTGAAGTGGCGGCCGCGCAGGCGTTCATAGAGTTCGGGCCCCCACTTGCCGAACATCTCCTGGAGTTCCTCGGGGGAAAAACGCTTTAAATCCTGGACCAGTTTTATCCCCATGCCGGCCAGGAATTTTTCCGTCTTGGGGCCGATGCCGGGTATCTTTCTCACCGCCATGGGAGCCAGAAAGTCTTCCGCTTCTTCGGGTTTGACCACCGTGAGGCCGTCAGGCTTCTGAAAATCCGAGGCGATCTTGGCAATCAGTTTGTTGGGCCCCAGGCCGATGGAGCAGGTCAAATTTTCTTTGGCCTTGATTTCCGCCTTGATCTTCCGGCAAATCTCTTCCGCCTGCTTATAAGACCCGGCGAAGCTCAGGTCGAAATAAGCCTCGTCGATGCTGGCCTCCTCCACCACTTGGGCAAAGTGGTGGAGGAGGGCCATGATGTGGGCCGAAACCTCGGAGTAGCGCCGATGCCTTCCTTTGACGAAAACCGCCGCCGGCAGTCCCCGGCGCCGGGCCGACTCAGAGGCCTTCCAGGCCTGGGAGATGGGCTGCGCCGAATGAATCCCGTATTTTCGGGCCGGATAATTGGCGGTGGCCACCACCCCCCGCCCCTTCCCGCCCGCCGGGTCTGCCCCCACCACGATGGGCTGGCCCCGAAGGTTCGGATGGTCCCGTTCCTCGATGGCGGCAAAAAAGGCGTCCATATCCAGGTGGCCGATGAGTCGCATGATTTTCCATTTTAACTACTGACCCAATGAAGGAAAAGAGGGCCGGATTCCGTCGCCTGATTAGGAGGATTGATCAGTCAGTGAAAAATTACTTGGGAATTGTCATAAAAATTTTTACAGTCACATTATTGAGTAGAAATCCCATATTTTATGATTAATAATTATGATTATATCTCACGGAAAGAATCGAGTCGGTTAAGGGCTTCCCCGTTATGAGCATTGTCATTGATTTCAAAAAAGGCCGTCCGCGCTTGGCCAATAAGACGCGTCTCGCCCAGCGGCCCTGGTGGCGCCTCTGGTTCTGGCCTACTGCGTTCGCCCAGGAGGAGCTGACGCGCCTTTCCCCGGAGGAACTGCGCCGGGGAGGCATTTGGGGCCCGACCGTGGACCGCGGCCGCCAAAGCGGCGCTGATCTGAGGTTGATCTAAGGCCACGAAGAATTCCTGCAATCAAGCCGCGCCACATGAAAAAGTCTGGCACCAAGCGAAAAAAGCGCCCGAGACATCGCCTAAATTCTGCCCTCAAGCAACCCAATCCCATCTATGCCTCTATTTCCCGGAAGGAAAAAGAGACTGTCATGGAAATTATCCGGTCCGGCCGGACCGGCGATAAGGCCCGGGAAGTAGGGCTTAGCGCCCAGATCTGGACCGATCACGCCCTCCGCCAGTTCCAATGGGCTCATGATTTGCCCAGGCCCCTCGCCTGCACACCCGGCTGCGACCACTGTTGTTACAACCAGGTGGAAGTGACTCCGCCGGAGGCCCTGGTTATCGGTCATTTTCTGGAGCGTCTGCTGGCCCCATCAGAAAGAGACCGGCTCTTGGCGAGGCTGAGCATATGGCTGGAGATTGCGGCCGGCAAAAGCAAAGCAGAGATTGCGCTGCTCCGGCGGGAGCTGCCCTGCCCCCTGTTGCAAGAGCAGAGGTGTCTGGCTTATCCGGTCCGCCCCCTGGTCTGCCGGGCCATGCACTCTTTGGATGCCGGGCAATGTGAGGCCTCCCTCCAGGCCGGCGACCTAACCTCCGGGTCCTATTATGTCCAACACCATGACCTGGTGCTGGCCATCGTCCAGGGATTGCAAGCCGGTTGCCGGACCCTGGGTTGCCAGTCGGGTGTTTTGAACCTGGCCCAGGCCCTGCAAGACTATTTCCGCCTCCCGGCGCCAGGGGAGCGCTGGATCAAAGGCGAAGCCGTCTTTAGTCTTTAAGCGGCCAATCTCTCCCCAAAAGAACAAGGCCGGCAACGTGGTTGCCGGCCTTGTTTTAACTCGTAAGGCAGCCGCGGTCATTTTTCGAATAACGGGGCGCCCAAGAACTCCAAGGCTATGCCGAAATTATCCGTCCCCGCCACGCGTGGTTCGATGCGCTTCACCAGCGCCGTGGCCCTGATCGGACTGTTAATAAATCCGAAGTTGGGCGGCTCGGTGGTGAAGATGAATTCAGCCACATTCCCGCGTTTCAATTGGGGCGCGGTGCTGCATTCAAAATAGAGGCCACCCTGACTGATATTTTTCAGAGTGGCCCGGCTTTCCCAAAACTGGTTAGAATCAACTACTTGGACATGAATCTCCATAGGCAGGGAGAGATAGAGGCGAGTATATTGTCTCTTAGGCTCCATCTGCCATCCATGGCAACTGGCTAACCGAAGAGCGGACCGCTCAAAAACTGCACCGCGACCCCGAAATTATCCGAGCCCGCCACCCTGGGTTCTATCCGCTTCACCACGGCCTGCGCCTTGATGGGGCTGTTGATAAAACTGTATTTGGGAGGCTCAGTGGTGAAGGTGAATTCCGCGACGCTGCCCCGCTTTAATTGAGGGGCAGTCTCGCATTCAAAGTAGAGGCCGCCCTGGCTGATATTTTTCAGGACTGCCCGGCTTTCCCAGGATTCATCCGAATCCGATAACTGGACTTGAAACTCCATGGGTAACGAGAAATAGAAACGGATATGTTGCCTTCTTTCCATGATGGCTGCTCCAAAAGTATTTTTGTAATCAAACCATTAGCACACTTTTTTTGAGAAGTAAACATGATTTCTCTAAAGAAAATTATTTTTTATAAAAGCCCACGTCAAATAAGTAATGTCTTTTCTAATTATTTTAATTTTACATGGTTTTTTAATGATTTTGGCTAATTAGCGCAATGACCCAGATAATAGAACAAAAGATCACTAATTCTGCTGCGAAGGATGGTGTCTAAAAAATTTGTGATTAAATTAATTTGAGGGTTTATTCCTTCCCTGCCTTTTCCCGGAAGCGGGGCAAAGAAAATTTCTGCCTCGGGACCAAAATTTTTCTCATCTTTGCCTTAAGTCAAAGCGGGAATGGGTTCCAGGGATTAAGTTCCTTTCAACAGGACGGCGAGGCCTGTTAGAAGTAGAACAAAAAATATAGAAACTTATCAAATATTTGGGAGGAGCGAGATGTTTTGTTATCAATGCGAACAAGCGGCGAAGGGCGTGGGTTGCACCGTTCAAGGAGTTTGCGGCAAGAACCCCGAGGTGGCGGCCCTGCAAGACCTGTTAATCTATAGCCTGCAGGGACTCTCCCAGGTAGCGGTCGAGGGCCGCAAGGTCGGCGTCAGCGACCGCGAGGTCAATGTTTTTACGGTCAAGGCCGCCTTTTCCACCTTAACCAACGTAGATTTTGATCCCGAGAGGTTCGTCAAGCTCATCCGGCAAAGCGTGGATTTACGGGAAAGCCTGAAAGGCAAGGTCCGGGCCAAGGGCGGCAAGGGCGACTTCCCCCCTGGTCCGGCCACCTTTGCTCCGGGAGCCGACAAGGAAGCCATGTTGCAACAGGCCGAGTCAGCGGGCCTGAAGTCTTACCCCGCTCCCGACGCGGATGCTCTATCCCTCAAACACACCCTGTTGTTCGGCATCAAAGGCGTCTCCGCCTACACTGATCATGCCCAAATCTTAGGTCAGGAAGACGACAAGGTTTACGCCTTCATCCACGAGGGCTTGGCCTCCACTGCCGACCCGGGCCTGGCGTTTCCTGACCTGGTTCCCATGGTCTTGAAATGCGGCGAAATCAACCTGCGGGCCATGGAGCTCCTGGATGCCGGCAATACCGGCCACTATGGCGATCCCGTGCCCACCAAGGTGCCGCTGGGGCACAAGAAGGGCAAGGCCATTTTGGTATCGGGCCACGACCTCCTGGATTTGGAAGAGATCCTGAAACAGAGCGAAGGTAAGGGGATCTACGTTTACACTCACGGCGAGATGCTCCCGTGCCACGGTTATCCCAAGCTGAAGGCTTATCCCCATTTCTACGGGCATTACGGTTCCGCCTGGCAGAATCAGGCCAAGGAATTCCCCAAGTTTCCTGGCGCCATCCTCATGACCACTAATTGTCTGCAACGGCCCCAGGAAGTTAACGCCGACAATCTCTTCACCACCGGACTGGTGGGCTGGCCGGGGATCAAGCATATTCCGGACCGCAACTTCAAGGCGGTAATCGACAAGGCGCTGGCCTTGCCCGGCTTCAGCGAAGACAGCGATGGCGGCTTCGTCAATAGCGGCTTTGCCCGCACCACGGTCTTGGGAGTGGCCGGCAAGGTTATCGAGGCGGTCAAGAATAAACAGATTCGCCACTTCTTCCTGGTGGGCGGCTGCGACGGCGCCAAACCCACCCGGAACTACTATACCGAGTTCGTGGAAAAAGTGCCCCAGGACTGTATCGTTTTGACCCTGGCCTGCGGCAAGTTCCGCTTCTTCGATAAGCAACTGGGAGACATCGGCGGCATCCCCCGGCTGCTCGACGTCGGCCAGTGCAACGACGCCTATTCGGCGGTGCAGATCGCCGTGGCCCTGGCCAACGCCTTCGGGGTGGGGGTCAATGACCTGCCCCTGTCCCTGGTGCTCTCCTGGTATGAGCAGAAGGCCGTGGCCATTCTCCTCACCCTGCTCTACCTGGGAATCAAGAATATCCGCCTGGGGCCCAGCCTTCCGGCCTTTATCACCCCCAATGTCCTGGACGTGCTGGTGAAGAATTTCAACATCATGCCCATCAGCACCCCGGATGCGGATCTGAAGGCGATCCTGGGCTAAGCGAATCAATTGAAGCCAGGGGAAATCCCGGTTATAATTACAGGCAGGGTCCTGCGGGACCCTGTCGTCTTTTGGTAGCACCGACCTTGCCCGGTGCCTAGACGGCCAGCGAGCCCATGCTTATCTTTTGCCCAAATTGCCGGAGGACCTTATTTGGCAGATAGTCCCATCACACCCTTAGAAGACCCGGCTGAAGCCGTTTCGGCCTGGAGCCCCTTTAAGCAATCGGTCTTCCGGGCCTTATGGATCGCCACCCTGGTTTCTAACATCGGCACCTGGATGCAAAGCGTGGGCGCGGCCTGGTTCATGACCTCACTAAGTAAATCCCCGGTGCTGGTGGCCCTGGTGCAAGTGGCCACCACCCTGCCCATGTTCATGTTATCCCTGCCGGCCGGGGCCCTGGCCGACATCGTGGACCGCCGGCGGCTGCTCTTGTTTACCCAGGCATGGATGACCGCTGCCTCCGCCCTCCTGGGAGTTCTTACCCTGGCGGGACTCACCACGCCTTGGCTTTTATTGACCTTCACCTTTCTGCTGGGTCTGGGCGCCGCCCTGAACGGCCCGGCCTGGATGGCGATTGTGCCTGAATTGGTGCCGCGCCGCGAACTGCTCCAGGCCATCTCGCTGAATAGCGCCGGTTTCAATCTGTCCCGGGCCGTAGGCCCTGCGGCCGGCGGCGCGGTAATCGCCACAGCCGGGGTCGGAGCCACATTTTTGCTGAACGCCTTGTCTTTCCTGGGGGTCCTGTGGGTGATTTATCGTTGGCAAAGGCCGGCCAGCGACACGGCGCTGCCGGGAGAGCGCATGCTGGCGGCCATGCGCAGCGGTCTCCGTTATGTGCGCCATGCCCCGAAACTGAAGGCGGCGCTGATCCGGGCGGCCCTGTTCATGCTGGTTTCCAGTTCTCTCTGGGCCTTGCTGCCTCTGGTGGCCCGGTATGAACTGAAGGGCGGTCCCTCTGACTTTGGCATCCTGTTGGGGTGCTTCGGCCTCGGGGCAGTCGCCGGAGCTGCGCTCTTGCCTCGACTCCAAAGATATATGGCCGGCGAGGCCCTGATTGCCTTGATGACGGTAATAGCGGCTGCCATGCTGGCGGTCATCCATGC
>JAMCQY010000401.1 GCA_023381945.1 Deltaproteobacteria bacterium | reverse complement strand
TCTGACTAATCTCCTTATCGAGGTCCACTGCCTCAAGGACTACATCCAGCCTGTAACCCGTCTACCCCATCAGCTTTTGGCCGATAGGGTATCACCGCCGAAGAAACTCATTCATACCATCTCCTTATTCCCGGACTTATGCGGCCGCGGGGCTCAATTCTTTCACCAGCAGGGCAATATCGGCATACCGGTTCTGGTGAACATCTTTGACGTAGTTCTTCAATTCCGTCACCAGGCCGAACCCGGCCTTTTCAAAGGCCTTGATGACCCGGGCCTGGGTGGTGACGATTCTGGCCAGCAATTTTTTCACATTGTGGCCGGCGGCCAACTGCGACAGCTCCCCCAGGAGCAACGCTCCCAGGCCGCGGCCCTGGAATTCCGGGGTAATGGTGACCCGGACCTCGGCGATATGGCGGCCCCACCCGAAGGTATGGAAATGCAGCGTGGCATTGGCCACCACCCGGCCATCATACTCGGCCAGGATGGGCAGGACCCGGTCGTAATTGAGGTTGCGGGCCCATTTTTCCAAGAGCTTACGGTCGGTCACGTCATTGCCGAGCCAGCGCCGGTTTTCCTCCGGCAGGCTGATAAAAAAACTGTAAAGGGCGTATTGATCGTCCCTGGTCATGGGTCTCAGAGTGAGACTGGCGCCGTCTGTAAGGGTGACTTCCTTGGGATATTGTTCGAACATATCTCTATCCTATACCATATTTATTTATAGATATAATTTTAAACAAAAAACTTCTTCTTGTCAGCCGTTTCCCTTGCGATTAAAGAGTGTTAGCGATCACCAGACGCATAATTTCATTGGTGCCTTCATAGATCTGGGTGATCTTGGCGTCCCGCATCATCCGCTCCACCGGGAATTCCTTGATGAAGCCGTAGCCGCCCAGCACCTGCACCGCTTCGGTGGCCACCTGCATGGCCACGTCGCCGCAATAGCACTTGGACATGGCGCTCATGCGGATCAATTGAGGGCTGATGCGGCTCATGTCCTTGGGCTGCTCTTCGAACAGGGCGCAGGTCTTGTAGAGCAATTGCCGGGCCGACTCAACGCGCATAGCCATGTCGGCCAGCTTGAACCCCACTCCCTGATGCTTGATGATGGGCTGGCCCATGGTTTCCCGCTCCTTGGCGTAGGCGATGGCGTAATCCAGCGCCCCGGCGGCGATCCCCAGGGCCTGGGCGGCGATCCCCAGCCGGGAGAAATCCAGGGTCTTCATCATCACGTGAAACCCTTGGCCGGCCTCCCCCAGCAGATTGGCCGCCGGTATCCGGCAGTCCTCAAAGATGAGCTCCACGGTGTCCGACCAGCGGATGCCCATCTTGTCTTCATGTTTGCCGACGGTGAAGCCGGGGGTCCCCTTTTCCACCACAAAGACGCTGGAACCCTTATGGGCCGAGACGCTGGAATCGGTGATGGTGTAGAGGGTGATGATATCGGCCACGCCGCCGTTGGAGATGAAGGTCTTGGTGCCGTTGATCACGTAGGAATCGCCGTCTTTGACCGCTTTGCAGCGCAGCCGAGCCACGTCCGAGCCGGCCGCGGGTTCAGTCAGCCCGAAGGCGGCCAGTTGTTCTCCCGAGGCGAGTTTGGGCAAGTATTTCTTCTTTTGCTCCTCAGTACCGGCCAGCATGATGGGCAGGCTGCCCAACTCCTGCACCGCCGGCACCAAGCCGCAGGCCGCGTCCACCCGGGAAAGCTCCTCGACGGTGATGGCCAGGGCCAGCATCCCCGCCCCGGTGCCATCATAAGCCTCGGGAAAATCGATGCCGATCAGGCCGTTTTCCCGGAGCAGATCCACCATCTCCCAATCAAATTTGCCTTCGACATCGCGCTTGGCTGCGCCCGGCTCCACCTGTTCTTTGGCCAGACGCCGCACCATATCCTGCAACATCCGTTGTTCTTCGGTCAGATCATATTGCATTGGGTTTGTTCCCCCTTTCTTTGTACGCGGTACGTGTTAGCTAGTTTTTTCAAGTTGAGGCATAGATGGAAAGCCCGTGTCATCCTGGGCGAAGCGCTGGATCTAGATTCTTCGGTCGCGGCGCTCCCTCAGAATGACAATGAATTGATATTGTTGTCTGGTTTTCAGCTAACTACATATTGCGCCTATATTTGCCGCCGACCTCATAAAGCACCTGGGTGATCTGGCCCAGACTGGCCGCCCTGACGGTCTCCATCAATTCGGCAAAGATGTTGCCGCCGGAAAGCACCGTCTGTTTCAGGGCCTCCAGGGCTGCCGGGGCTGTCGCTTTATTCCTTTCCTTGAATTCATTGAGATTCTTTAGTTGGGCCTGCTTTTCTTCGTAGGTGGCCCGGGTCAACTGGGTGGGAGGCCGGCAATAACCTTCTGCCAAGATGTCGCGGCTGATGTAGGTATTGACCCCGATAATCGGATATTCCCCGGTGTTCTTCTTGAGCTCGTAATACAGGGACTCATCCTGGATTTTGCCTCGTTGATAGTAGGTTTCCATGGAGCCCAGCACCCCGCCGCGGCGGCTTAAGGCGTCAAATTCCTTGAGCACCGCCTCTTCCACCATATCGGTCAATTTCTCCATCATGAAACTGCCCTGCAGCGGGTTTTGATTCTTAAAGATGCCGTACTCCTTGCTGATGATCAATTGAATCGCCATGGCCCGGCGCACCGATTCCTCGGTGGGGGTGGTGACGGCTTCGTCATAAGAATTGGTGTGCAGGGAATTGCAATTGTCCGTCAGGGCCATGAGGGCCTGGAGGGTGGTGCGGATATCGTTGAACTGCATATCCTGGGCGTGCAGCGAGCGCCCCGAAGTTTGCATGTGGCACTTGAGCCTCTGGCTCGACTCATTGGCCCCGTACTTGTACTTCATGGCGATGGACCAGATGCGGCGGGCCACCCGGATGATCACGTTGTACTCCGGGTCCATGCCGCTGGAGAAGAAGAAGGAGAGGTTCCTGGCAAAGGCGTCGATGTCCATGCCGCGGCTGAGGTAGTATTCCACGTAAGTGAAGGCGTTGGCCAGCGTGAAGGCCAGCTGGGACACCGGGTTGGCCCCGGCTTCGGCGATATGGTAGCCGCTTATGCTGACCGAATAGAAATTTCTGACCTTATTATCAATGAAATACTGCTGGATGTCGCCCATGAGCCGGAGGGCGAAGGCGACGGAGAAGATGCAGGAGTTTTGCCCCTGGTCCTCCTTCAAGATATCCGCCTGCACGGTGCCCCGCACATTGGCCTGGACTAACTGCCTGATCCGCGCCGCTTCTTCGGCATCGGGCTCGCGGCCGTTTTCTTCTTTAAATTTCTCTAGTTGCTGGTCGATGGCGGTATTGAAGAAGAAGGCGAGCAAGATCGGCGCCGGGCCGTTCACCGTCATGGAGACGCTGGTGTTGGGGGCGCAGAGATCAAAGCCCTTATAGAGCTTTTTCATATCCTCCAGGGTGCAGATGCTGACGCCGCTTTCCCCGATTTTCCCAAAGATGTCCGGCTCTTCGGCCGGGTCTTCGCCGTACAGGGTGAGGGAATCGAAGGCGGTGCTCAGGCGCTTGGCGTCATCATCCTTGGTCAGGTAATGAAAGCGGGCATTGGTCTTCTCCGGGGGGCCTTCCCCGGCGAACTGCCGCTTGGGGTCTTCCCCTTCCCGGCGGAATGGAAAGACTCCGGCGGTATAAGGGAAATAGCCGGGCAGGTGCTCTTTCCTCAGCCATTTCAAAGTTTCGGCCAGGCTGTCGTAATGCGGCAGGGCAATCTTGGGAATCTGCAGGCCCGACAGTGATTCTGTATAAAGCGGGGTCCGGTTGACCTTATCCCGGATCTTGACCTCAAATTCCTCCTGGGAATACTGCTCCTTGATATCTTCCCATTTGGCCAGGGTGTCGATAATCTCGTGGTCAAGCTTTTTCTCGGCCTCGGCCGCCGGTTTGGAAAGATCGAGGTCCAATTCCCGGCTGACCGTCTTAAGGGCTTCGAATTTATGCAGCTGCCGCGCCGCCTTCCTGGTTTTTTCGTGGTAGGCGCGGATGGTGGCGGCGATCTCAGAGAGATAATGCTGTCGCTGGGTGGGCAGAATGGCCGACTTGGAAGACTCCTGCAGCGAATAGCTCACCGCCTGGGGAATGGGCCAATCGATCAGGCCCTTGTCTTTCAAAGCGGACAGCACCTTCTCGAAAAAGACGTTGAGGCCGGGGTCCTGGAAGTTGCTGGCCACGGTGCCAATGATGGGCAGAGTATCGTCGGGGGTCCCGAAGATATTGTGATTGCGCCGGTATTGTTTGCTGACCTCCCTAAGCGCGTCCAGGGAATTCTTATGATCAAATTTGTTGATGGCGATCAGGTCGGCAAAATCGAGCATGTCGATCTTTTCCAGTTGCGACGGGGCGCCGAATTCCGCGGTCATCACATAAATGGCCAGATCGACGTATTTAGTGATGGAGACGTCCCCCTGGCCGATGCCGGGGGTTTCCACGATGATCAGGTCGAAGCCCGCGGCCTTGAGGATATTGATGGAATCTTCCAGGGCCAGGGAGAGTTCGCTTTCCGACTCCCGGGTGGCCAGCGACCGCATGAAGACCTTTTCCGGATTGACAAAATTCATGCGGATGCGGTCGCCGAGCAAAGCCCCGCCGGTCTTCTTCCGGGTGGGGTCGATGGCAATGATGGCCATGGATTTATCCGGATAATGGATCATAAAGCGGCGGATGAATTCGTCTTCCAGGGAACTTTTACCGGAGCCGCCGGTGCCGGTGATGCCGATCACTGCCGAGGGCCTGGCCAGGGACGGCAGTTCTTTCCTGATCCGGCCGAAGCCGGCGCCATTGGCTTTGGATTTATTTTCGGCCAGCGAGATCAACTGAGTCACGACAAAGCTATGGCGATCCTTAATCTTTTCCTGCCAATCCTTCGGCAGGGGCGGAAATTTCACCGCTGCCGCCTTATCGACCATGTCCTGGATGATGCCGAGCAGCCCCAGCTTCTGGCCGTCTTCCGGGGAATAGATCCGGGTGACCCCGTAGTCTTCGAGTTCGCGGATTTCCTCGGGCACGATGACCCCGCCGCCGCCGCCGAAGATCTTGATAAAGCCGACGCCGTTCTGATCCAACAGGTCTTTGACATATTTAAAGAATTCCATGTGGCCGCCCTGGTACGAGCTGACCGCGATGCCGTGCACCCCTTCCTGGATGGCGGTATAGACAATCTCTTTGGCGGAACGATTATGTCCCAGGTGGATCACTTCAGCGCCGGCGCGCTGCAGCAGACGCCGAAAAACGTTAATAGAGGCATCGTGGCCGTCGAACAGGGTGGTGGCAGTGACAAATCGTACTCTGGTCTGACTGGCTTTTCTGGTTGCTTCCTTTGGCATTGTTTAACTCCCGGAAAAAATGACTGAGGACTGGAGTAGGAATTATTTCAGCAATTCCCGAGCGATAATCATCCGTTGAATTTCGCTGGTGCCCTCGTATATCGTCGTCACGCGGACATCCCGGGCCAGCCGCTCCACCGGATATTCCTGAGAATAGCCGTAGCCGCCCAGAATCTGCACGGCGTCGTAACAGGCCCGGTTGGCCGCCTCGGTGGCGTACAGTTTGGCCATGGAGGCTTCTTTGGCGAAGGACTTCCCCTGATCCTTCAGATGCGCCGCCTGGAGGAGCAGCAGCCGGGCCGCCTCCAGTTCGGTGTAGCGGTTGGCGATCATCCACTGGATGGCCTGGAACTGGGCGATGGGTTGGCCAAACTGCACCCGCTCTTTGGCGTATTTTTTGGCATAATCCATGGCACCGAGGCCGATACCCAAGGCCATCGAGCCGATGCCGAGACGGCCGCCGGCCAATTCGGCCATGGCCAGGCGAAAGCCGCCATGCAGCTCGCCCAGCAGGTTTTCCTTGGGCACCCGGCAGTCTTCCAGGATCAATTCGTTGGTGGGCGAGCCGTGCTGGCCCATCTTCGGCTCATTTTTGCCCACGGCAAAGCCGGGAAAGCCCGGCTCCACCAGAAAGACGCTGATCCCCTTGCCTTTGGGGGCGTCTTTGTCGGTGACCGCCCAAACCACGAAGACCCCGGCAAATTCGCCGCTGCTGATGAAGATCTTATGGCCGTTGAGCCGCCAGTAGTCGCCATCCAGGGCGGCGGTGGTGCGCATGCCGGCGGGATCGGAGCCGGCGGTGGCCTCGGTGAGGCCGAAACCGCCCGCGGGATATTCGCCGCTGCACAGCGGCGGCAGGTAACGGCGGCGCTGCGCTTCGCTGCCCACCGACTGGATCACCTGCCCCACCATATTGGTCACCGAGGTGGTCACCGTGGTGGAGGCGCAGCCTTTACCTAATTCGGTCATGGCGAGGGCGAAAGCCACTGCGGTGGTCTCGGCGCCGCCGTATTCGGCCCGAATCCCCAATCCCATAAAACCGAGCTCGGCCAGCTTTTTCAGGTTGGCCAGAAGAATGCTCCGGTCCTTGGTGCGGTCAAGAATGGCTGCCTTGGGGCGCAGTTCCCGCAGGGCAAATTTCCCCGCCATTTCCTGGATCATGCGTTCTTCGTCGGTTAGTTCAAAGTGCATTTATTTCCTCGAATAGGGCGGCCTGTGGCCGCCAAAATCGGCGGGCACGGCCCGCGCTATAAATGGTCATGCTGAGCGAAGTGAAGCATCTCGTAATGCCGCCTGTGGATCCTTCGCTTGGCTCAAAATGACGGTCATTAAGTACCCCTTTTCTAAAGGGGGTTAGTTTTGGTGGCACAGGCTTTCTATTCTTTGCTAATTTTCGGCGCACAGCCTGGAAAGGCTTTGCCACCTGTCTGATTAAACCACACCCTGCTGCCGGAGTTCGCGAACCTGCTCCGGCTGGTATCCCAGTTCCTGCAGAATGGCCTCGGTGTGTTCGCCGAGCTCCGGAGCGGCGCTGCGCAGCGTCCCCGGGGTTCGGGAAAACTTAGGGGCGATGCCTAACTGCCGGTAAGCCCCCCAGCTTTCATGCATCAGGTCCACCACCATCTGCCGGGCTTGGATTTGCGGGTCGTTTGAGGCTTCTTCCAGGTTCAGCACCGGCTCCACGCAGCAGTCGTGCTTTTCGAAATGCGCCACCCATTCCGCCTGGGTGCGTTGTTTAAACAGCGCCGCCACCGCCTGTTTCAGCGGTTCCTGATGAGGCCCGGGCTCAATGTAATTGCTCTGGTCCCATTCCGGCTTTGCCACCGCGTGACAGAAAGCCCGCCAGAATTGCGGCTCTATCGCTCCCAGACTCATAAAGCGGCAGTCGCTGGTTTCATAAAGGTTGTAGCAGGCGAAGCCATGGTTCAGCAGATCATCTTCCAGCCGAGGCACCATTCCATCGGCCTGAAATTGGCCCCAGCGCAGGCAGTTCCACATGAAAGAGCCGTCCAGCATACTGATATCGAGATACTGTCCTTCTCCCCGCCGCTCCCGCGCAAATAATGCCAGGGCAATGCTAAAAGCCGTCAGCAGGGCACCGCCCCCCAGGTCCGCTATCTGCACTCCCGGCACCGTGGGCCTGCCCTCCCGGCCGCTATACGACAATATTCCGCTCAGGGCCAGGTAGTTGATATCGTGGCCGGCGCGCCGCGCCCGGGGGCCATTCTCCCCATAACCCGAGAGGGAGCAGTAGATCAGCCGGGAATTGAGGGAGCGGAGACTTTGGTAATCCAGACCCAGACGGGCCATCACCCCCGGCCGAAAGCCTTCCAGGACCACATCAGCCTGACGAGCCAACTGCCGAAAGATTTCCTGGGCCGCCATTGACTTGAGGTTAAGAGTCAAGGAGCGCTTATTGCGGTTTAACACCACGTGAAAGCCGCTGTTGTTGCCGATGCGGGGTTGCCAGGCCCGGATGTAGTCGCCGATACGAGGCTCTTCCACCTTGACGACGTCGGCGCCAAAATCCGCCAGCAGCATGGTGCAGAAGGGCCCGGGCAGGAGCCGCGACAGATCCAGGATGCGTACCCCTGCCAGGGCTGTAGCCATTTGGTTCGTATGAGTCATTGTGGCTGTTTATCGTGGTTCCTTGGTTGGGGCGGCGCGCTCGCCGCCCCTGCAGTCATTTAGTGCTCGTGAACATAAAAGGGCCATTTGTGGAAAAACCACTCGTTCCACAGCAGCGGAATGATCCACCAGAAGTTCCAGATGAGGGATTCGCCGCCCACGATGCGCCCGCCGGAATTCGCCGCGTGCACCATGTGTTCGACGCCCAGGCCCCAAGCGCCGAAATTGAGGTAGTAATAGAAGATATAGTTCAGCACCATCAGGACGCCGACGCCGATGGTCCGGAACCAGAAGTTGCCCCAAGAATCCACGTTGTCGCCGGGCGCCAGATCATCGAAATAGTGGTGCCAGATGAGGAAGGGGATCAGCGTAAAGCCGGCGATTTCGGCGGCATGGTACCAGAAGAAGCGGGTGGGAACTCCCTTATCGGCCGCGGGCAGCGCCTTGACGATGTCGTCCATGTTCAGCCAGGCGGGGGCGAGCTTAACGCAGAGCCAGGCCAGGATATAACCCAGAATAAAAACCAGGATCAGGGAGATAAAGCCTTTCCAGGGCTGGGGCAGCTTGATCACCGACCAGGGCTTCATGCGCCAGACGTTGGGGGTCATGAAGAGCACGATGATGGACCATTCCCACCAGCCGAAGACCCAGTGCACGTGCGGGGTGCCGGCGATGCCGCCCCACCAGGGGAAGGCCAGGCCAAAGCCGGCTCCGAAGAGTTTTCCCCAGACCAGGCCCCAGAAAGGCACGATCAGGATGGTGTAGTAAAACATGGTCAGCATGCTGGTCCAGCCGATTTCGGCCAGGCCGGCCTGGGGCTGCGTCAGGTCACTGGGACGGATGGGCCATTTGCCGAACAGGATGGTGGTGTAGGGATAGCTGAAAAAGCCGATCAGCACGAAAGTCACCACGGCCCGTTCCCCAAAGCGGCGGACGGGTTCGTTCAGCATCTGGAGAGTGAGTTTATCGCCAAACGCCCCGGAGGCGGCCAAGGCTTCCAGGTTGGACTCACTGAGGAAATTGAAGCCCAGCCCCAGGATGCGGTAGAAGACGACGTAAATGACAAACCATACCAAGACGATGTTAAAGATGGTTTCGACGATGCCTCGGGCCGGCTGGGATAATTTATGAAAAGGCCAATCCCCCATAAACATATGCTGCCAGAGGCCCACCAGGATCATCATGGCCAGCCACAGGACGAAGGGGTAGGGGTGGGAACCCACCGGCCCCCTCGGATCACTGAAAATGTACCAGACAATCCAGGCGATGAAGAAAAAGACGAAAAATGAGACGATGCCCGTGACGGGCTGTCCCCAACGTGGCCGCAGCGCTCCTGGACCTGCCATATTTTCCTCCCTTGGAATGGCTCTTTTTCAAAGATTAAAGTTCAATGTCAGGCCTAAATGCTATCCATGTGTTCTTCTCTGTATTGCCGCACGGCGTCTTCATCCACCAGCTTCCGCATGAAATCGAGACAGGTCTCATCGCCGACTATTGACGGCCAGATGGCCGGAAGCAATTCACACACCACCCGCTTCTTGCCCTCGGCATCCAGAGCCACGGCCGCCGCTTTAATCTCTTCGAATGTCATCTCACTCCCTCCGTTCTATATTGGTCTTAATGCTTTAATCTCATGGAGGTTTGCCAGTCCGCTTCAAGTCGCGGCGCGGACTGGGCGCTAGATGATGCCCTTTTCCTTCAAGGGCTCCAGTTGTTTCGGTCCCAGGCCGAGTTTGCGGCTGAAAATGTAGGCGTTGTCCGCGCCCACCGGGCGGCAAAGCCATTTGAGGCGCGGCGGGGTTTCCGTCATCTTCCAGGCCTGGTTGGCTACGGTCAATTCGCCGTAGTAGGGGTCACTGAATTTTTCCAGAGAACGCCGCACCCACCAGTTTTCAGTCTTCATGGTTTCCATGGGCGGCGTCACCCGTCCAGGCACCACGATGCCTACGGCGATATTCTTGTTGTAGTCCATGACCGCGTCGTAGATTTCGTCATAGGTGTGGGCCATGGTCCACTTCTCGATCTCTTTGTACATCACCTTCATGTTTTCCACGTTCAGCCGGTCGAAGATGGTGGGGTATTGGCCCTGCAAATCCGGACGCTTCAAGATGGTGCACAAGGCCTTCCAGTTGATATCCGAGAAGCCCGACAGGAAGGCGTAGCCGTCTTTGCACTTGAAATAGGTATAAGGAAAAACCCCGACGTCGTAATTGCCGACTCGGGGGATATCTTCCTTATATTCCTGGAAATAGGTGAGACTGTAATTAATCAGGCGGCCCATGGCCTCCGGCGGGGCCACGTCAATGAACTGGCCCTTGCCGGAGATCGTCCGGAAGTGCAGAGCCGCCAGCATCGACAGGCCGGCAAAGGCGCCGCCGGCGTACCAGGACATCCAGTTGCCCTGTTTGG
>JAMCQY010000232.1 GCA_023381945.1 Deltaproteobacteria bacterium | reverse complement strand
TGTAGCGGTTGAACTGGGTCATCAAAACCGGGGTGATGTGACGGGCTTTACAAATATATATGAAGGTTTGGAGGTTCATTCGAAATTCATTGAGAATCTGTGCTCCATTAAAGGCAATCTTTTTGCCACGGATGTAAGCGTATTCGTCCTCGGGGTCCCTGGTCTTCTTTCTAAAAATCTTGTGGCTCAGACTGCGGATGGCCAAATGCAGGTTAGGAATGTAAGTATCCCGGGCCAGGGTGGAGACCGCCTTGATCCCGGTCAGGTCTTTATAAAGCTTATAGTCGATGATGGGCTGGCGGGTGGGGTTCTTGCTCCAATAGGTCTTATCGTAAATCAGGGCCACTAGGTCGTTGATGTTGTGCATCAGCACTACGGCATCGGGCTTTTGGGGGATGAGCTTATTCAGCAGGATGTCCAGAGAGTGCAGGGAATTGTTGCCCCCCACGCCGGAATTGATGGAGGTGATCTTTTTGCCGGTCTGTTGCTCCAGGAGATTGCCGACCAGAGAAGGAAAGCGGCTCTCCTCATCCGCATAGATGCAGGCAGTGGTGGAGGCCCCTAAAAAGAATATCTTGAAATCGGGCTTGGCGTAATGGCGGTAGGGCAGAATAAAGCCGTTGGCGTCAGTGCGCACCCGGTAGGGCTTCTGCACCAGACCGTCGCCTTCCCGCACCGCCTTGGCGGGGGGCGTGTCCGTCACATCCAGGTTCGGCTGGTATTCCCTGAGGTTGATATAGCGCCGCTCGGTGAACAGCACCATTTTCTGGCTGTGGTTGATATAAGCCAGGACCTTTTCAGTGATTATAGTGGCCGCCACCAGGAAGATCATCAAGACCAGGACGATGGTTGTCTTGGGGTTGGCTTCAAACCGGTTTTTCTTTAAGTTCGCTTGTGAATCTGCTGCCATAATTTTCCGAACTTTCCTTCGCCCATACATTTCCTGATTTTTCCAAACATTATACTACACCCGGTCTGATAAATCATTTGCTCAGGCCCCTGTCTCTGTGGTTAATTTTATGAGCTATCTGACCACTGACAACCGGCCACTGACCCGCTGCTTTTCCTGGGGTGAATCACCCCCTGTTTGATACCGATTCCCCCAAATTGGAGCCTGACCAGGGCGGATTTCTATGGCGAACCGGCCGTTTGTCATCGCAGAGCTAGGACAAAAGATATTTAAAATTAATATGTTAACTACAAATTGGTTAAATTTTGTGCAGATCGCACTAACTGGCACAAAATTAGCTTATAAGGCTTGTGGACTAATTCCATTGAATACCCGCGCCTGGCTCGAGCGAGCCGCAACTCATTTTGGAAGGAGGTGGCCGACGCCGTAAGGAGAACCGCATTGACTTTAGCGGGCTCAAGTTTCCCTAAAGGTAACCTTGACTCAACCGTTGATGAAGGAGGATTCTGAATGTCCGATGATCTGAAAAAAGAGGTTCAAGAAGCACCATTACTGTGGCCTCTAACCCCAATCCCGACCTTTGAAGAAGTATATGATCCCAAGATTTGCACCGAGGCTTCCCGGGAAATTTCCACGGTTTTCGAGGGTTGGCTCCATCCCAAACACGAGATGGCCAAACCCGAGGCCCTGGGTAAAGTCCGCGTCTTGGAATGCGGCCACGGCGGCCTGCAGGTCAACTCCATGCAGGCCGGCGGCTACCTGGGCGAACTGGGGGCCAACGTTATCATGGTAGAACCGCCCGGCGGTTCTCCCATCCGCAAGCTGGTGGCCTTCGGCCGCAAGCGCTACATGTTCAAAGACAACGTGAATGGCGATCTCTGCGGCGGCGCCTTCCTGCATGAATGCCGCAACAAGCAGTCCATTACCCTGGACCTGACCAAAGAAGAAGGCCGGGAAATCCTGAAAAAGCTGGTCGTCCACGCCGACGTACTAATCGAGAACTATCCCCCGGGGCAGTTCGACGAATGGGGCATCGGCTATCGTCAGCTCTCCAAGATCAACCCCCGCCTGATCTATGTCTGGAATGGCCAGAAAGGTCAGTGGGGCCCCTTGAAGGATAAGCCGGGTGAGCTCTATCCTTCCTCGCCCTGCGCCTCCGGTTGGTGCCATGCCACCGGGCTGCCCAAGGCCTTCGGCGGCACCCCCATCCGCTCCGGTGAACGGTCCGACGACATCCTCTGCGGCAACCTCACTGCCCACGGTACCATCGCGGCCCTGATCTACCGGGACAAGGTCTCCGGCAAAGGTCAGTTCATTGAAGTGACCTCTTCGGAATCCCACGCCCGCATCCATGACTATGCCTGGGGTTGGTACGGCATGGACGGTTCCAGCAAGCCCCGTTACGGCAACTGGGACCTGGCCATCAATATCTATTCGGTGAACCCCTGCAAAGACGGCTACATGATGGTGGGCGGCGGCCATGACCGGCTGTGGTACCGCATCTGGAAGACCGTGGGCAAGGACCGTCCCGAGCTGGAAGACATGATCCTGGACGAGCCCACCCTGCGGGTGGTCATCGACCGGGTCGGCCATGACCAGCAGGTCAAAACCTGTACCATCCTCACCGACTGGATGAAGGACTTCTCCCGGGAAGAATGCCGGGCCAAGCTGCTGGAAGAGGAAGTGGCCGCCGGCGGCGTCTCCTTCCTGGATGAAGTGGCGGAGGAGCCCCACTACAAATATCGCGGCATGGTGCGGGCCATCGAGACGGCTCACTATGGCAAGGTCCTGTTCTGCGGCTCGGTGTTCTATGCGCACCGCACCCCGGGCCGGGTCAAAGACCTGGGCCGTCCCGTGGGCTATGACAACAGCGACGTCTACCGTAAGCTCCTTGGCTACGACACCAATAAGCTGAATGAGCTGTACGAAAAAGGGCTCATCTAATAGAGGGGGTTAAGAAATATGGCAGATCTGGATAAACTACCCTTTGAAGAATATTGTAAGACCATATTCAACAAAGACACCCTGGCAGAGAAACCCGAATGTCTGAAAGGCTATCGGGGCCTGTCCTGCACTCAGTATATCCTGGGCCCGGCGGCGGCCGCCTACCTGGGTGAGCTGGGAGCCGAGGTCATCAAGATCGAGGTGCCCCGTCTGGGTGAGCCCATGCGCCATTGCTCGCCTTACAATGAATCCTGGTTCTACCCGGTCTCCCGGTGGAACCCGGGCCGCGGCACTTCGCCGGCCTTCCAGGGCGCCAACCACAACGAATATTTCGTTACCCTGGACTACCGTAAACCGGAAGCCAAAGAGATCTTCTACGGCCTGGTGCAGAAGTCCGATTTCATGGTCTGGAACTACCGGCCCGGCACCTTCGACCGCTGGAAAATTGGCTACGGCGCCTGCAAAGAGGTAAACCCCCGGATCGTCCTGGCCTGGTGCGGCGGCTTCGGCGGCTTCGGCCCCGGCCGGAACTGGGCTTCCTACGATATCCTGGGCCAGGCCAAAGGCGGCGTCTTCTCCTTTACCGGTCACCGGGCGGGGGCGGCGGCGGGCTTCCCCAGCAAACACACCACCTGGATCATGGACTACTCCATCGGCATGCTGGTCTCCACCGGCGTGTTGGCCGGGCTGTATTGGCGGGACACGGTCTCCAACCTGGGAAACTTCTTCGAATGCTCCCAGGTGCAAGGCTCCACCCGCTACACCGAGTACGGCCTGCCCCTGTGGGGCCGCAACGGCATCGTGCGGATGCGTTGGGGCAACTGGGACACGGAAATCTGCGTCAACGGCATCTGCAAATGTGGCCTCTCTTCCTACCCGCATTCGGACCATCCGGCGGAGAAGGAAGAAGGCTACATCTATGTGGGTGCCTACACCGACGCCGATTTCTCCAAGCTGATGAATCTCGTGGGCCGCGCCGATCTGGCCAAGAAATACGGCAGCCACGACGACCGGGTCGAGGCCCGGGCCCAGGAAGAGATCTATCCGGCCATCGAGGAGTTTCTGAAAGACAAGAACAAGGAAGAGGCGGCCCGGATTTTCACCGGCGCCGGCATCGTAAACCAACCGCTGCTCACCATCCGGGAAGCGGCCAACTGCGACCACTTCCTGGAACGCGGCTCTCTGGGCTGGTACGACGACCCGTACTACGGCGACGTCTTCACTCAGAAGACCATGTACAAGATGAGTGATTCGCCGCCGCGCCTGAAGCACGTGCACCGTCCTGTGGGCTCCGATAACGAGGAGATCTACCAGCGGGTCTGCGGCTTCAGCCAGGATCAGATCCGGGAATTTGAGGCTAAAGAAATCATCTAAGTGAGAGCGCGGTGGGGCCGGGTTCCCTTACCGGCCTTCCCGAAGCTAACCCTTATCCATAAAGGGAGGAATGAATCGATATGACCGAATTTAAAATGTCGTTGATTTACGATTGCCCTAAATGCAAGGCGCGCCTCTTCCTGGATCCCTACAGCTTCTGGGATTATTCAGGCAATTTCAAATGCGCCGGCTGTGACGGCCTCTATTATGCGGAGTGGGAAAACGGCCAGCGGGTAGTGGAGCCGGAAGCGGCCCGGGGTGCGGAATTTATCCTGCCGGGTTATGCCGAGACTACCGACCTGAAGCCCCTGTCCGGGGAAGGCAAAACCTCACCGCCGCCCTTCGCCAATGTCACCTTCCTGGGGAAACCCAAGAATACGACGGTTTCGGCCCGCGGCAAACTCGTTGCCTGCACCCAGCTTACCCCGGAAGACCTGGACGGCAGTTGCTGGAAACGCATCACCGCTCAGAAGAAATTCGGGAAATCCTGGTAGGGGCTCCGTAACTTCTGAGGATAGGAGGAACTTTTAATATGGCAGAGATTCTGTGCGAAGGTTGCAGGAACTACAAACGCACTTACGACCCGCAGATTTCCAAGGTGTTAGAAGGTCACTGCCGGGCCATCGAATATCCTTTCCTGCTGGGCATTTTCAAGGAAGCGCGGCCGGGCGCCTTTACGGCTCCTACGGACTGCAAATACTTCCAGGAAAAGAAAAAGTAGGATAGACTAACGTCAAATCCGGGGCGCCCTCCGGGGCGCCCCTATCTTTTTATCCTCACGGTAATTCCATGAAAGACTTTTCGCTTTATTATTGGGATCGGCGACTGGAAGAGGCCGAAGTGATCGAGCTTTTGCAGCTGGCCTGGGAAGAACTTTATGAACTGGAGTTTGACCAGTCCTTCGGGGCCTGGCGGGGCGTGCATTTTGATCCTGAAACGGATATGGTTCACATTACCTGGGAAAATATGTATGCCGCGCCGCTGATGACTTCCATCCATCGGGTCACCCGGGATATTCGCCATGATTATCCTCCCGATGAATTTCTCGAGTTGGAACAGGCTGAAATTGAGCGGCTCCGCCAATTGCCGCCTAAGAGCCGTCAAAAGCCGGGAGCTTGAGCAGAGAAGTATCCCCTAATAATACGTTACCCTAAGGAGCCAGACAGATGGATTGGGGAATGAAAAATCGCTTAAACCTGCTGATGCCGGGCGGCAAATGTTTCTTTATGCCCATCGATCATGGTTATTTTCAGGGGCCCACCAGATGTCTGGAGAAACCGGGAGAGACCGTCGAACCACTGCTGCCTTATGCGGATGCCATCTTTTGCACTCGCGGCGTCTTGCGGGCCGCCATTGATCCTTTGGCCTCCAAGCCCATTGTCCTGCGGGTCTCCGGCTGTACCAGCGTGGTGGGTAAAGACCTGGCCAACGAGGAACTCACCACTTCGATTACCGAAATCATTCGCTTGAATGCCGCAGCCGCGGGTATCTCGGTCTTTATCGGTAGCGATTATGAAAAGGAGTCCCTCAAGAATCTCTCCACTCTGGTTAATGAATGCGAGGATTACGGCATCCCGGTAATGGCCGTGACCGCGGTCGGACGGGAACTGGAAAAACGGGAAGCCCGCTACCTGGCCTTATGCTGCCGCATCGCCGCGGAGTTGGGCGCCCGAGTGGTTAAGACCTATTGGTGCAAGGAATTTGAAAAGGTGGCCTGTGGCTGCCCGGTGCCGGTCATTATGGCCGGAGGGCCCAGGTGCGAGACCGAATTGGAAGTGCTGGAATTTGTCCATGACGGCATTCAGAAAGGGGCCGTGGGCATCAATCTTGGGCGGAACGTCTGGCAGAGCCCGCATCCGGTGGCTATTGCCAAGGCCTTGAGGGCGATTGTGCATGATAAGGCTTCCGTCAAACAGGCCCATGAGATCTTCAGAGAGGCCAAAGAGAAAAAGTAGTCGGTGGCCAGTGAATAGATCGAAACTGAAAACTGAAAACTGAAAACTGAAAACTGAAAACTGTATTCCATGCTGGTTGCCAGATACTACAACAACAGCGATATTCGCTTGGAGGACATGCCCATCCCGAAGATCGGGCCGGGGGAGATCCTGGTGAAAGTCCGCGCCAGCGGCATCTGCGGCACCGATGTCATGGAATGGTACCGGCTGCCCAAGGCGCCCCGGATTTTGGGCCATGAAATCGCCGGGGAGATCGTCGAGTCCAAATCGGACCGGTACCGCGTGGGAGAGCGGGTTTTTGTCAGCCATCACGTGCCCTGTAATGACTGCAAATTTTGCCGGGAAGACAATCATACGGCCTGCGACACCTTGCATGCCGGCAATTATGATCCGGGCGGCTACAGCGAATATGTCCGGGTGCCCAAAATTAATGTGGATTGTGGGGTTTATGTCCTGCCGGATCAGGTCACTTTTCTGGAAGGGACGATGATTGAGCCCCTGGCCTGCTCGGTCCGAGGCCTGGGCCTGATTAATATCCGGGCGCGCCATACGGTTTTGATCCTGGGCTGCGGCATCTCCGGCATTTTGAACATCCAGATAGCCAAGTTGACCGGCGCCCGGGTCATTGCCACCGATATTAAT
The DNA here is from genome assembly GCA_023381945.1 of Deltaproteobacteria bacterium. The sequence continues at coordinate 3,582 of JAMCQY010000232.1, read as the reverse complement.
GAATATCGCTTAAACAAGGCCCAGGAGTTCGGCGCCGATCAGGTGCTGCGCGGCGATCAAGATCTGCATCTCAAGGCAGACCGGGTCATTGTCTGCACCGGAGCTTACCCCGCGGCGGAGCAGGCCTTTAAGTGCATTGAGAAGAAGGGGATTATCCTCTTCTTTGCCATCCCCAACCGGGATATTGCCATCCCCATCCCGGACTTTTGGCGCAATGAACTTACGGTAACCTCTTCCTATGGCGCCGCGCCGGCAGATCTGGAAGCCGCCCTGGTCCTCATTGCCGAAGGCAAAATCAACGTCAAAGACACCATCACCCAGACTCTGCCGCTGGCGCAAATTCAACAGGGTTTTAAGATGGTGGCTGAGGCCGAAGAATCTTTAAAGGTGGTGTTAGAGCCTTAGCAAAATAAACGGCTTTAGAGGCCGTACCGCCTCGTGAACCGGAGGGGGTGCCGTCAGCAGCACTTCAGGTTCCGGAGGGGGCGAAGGTCTATTTTGGCGCACAGGCGCGTGCGGCTCAGGTAGTGAATGGATTTCCAAGGGCTCCGTAAGCGGAGGAAAACCGGCGGGGATCGGTTTTTCCAGGGAAGGTTCCGCCCTTAACCGGCAATAGTCGAAAAAATGGCATTTTGTCTGGATTTCTTTCTCATAAAACAGGCCTTGTACGAAATGATAGCTTATTTTTGGCTTAATTAAGGAAAACTGGAATCTCAGCGAGATTCCCAGGTGAAATCAATTTTTAAGGGCTTTGACGAGATCAAGGGCTTTTTGCAAATCAGCCATTCGTTCATAGCCGCCCAAAAGGATGTGATGAGAACCGGACCCCCTCAGGCCATCGTTGGCGATAATAGTATATCTGACTCCTTTTTGTTCCAGGAGGGCAGAAACCTTCTTGAGGCCGTCGGTCGAATCATATCGCCCGAAGTAAGCATAAAAGAGGTTATCCCGCAGCTGCAGGGTCTGCCTGCTGGGATTTATTCGAGGCAGATAGACGATCTGGCCGGGATAAATTAAATCCCGATCCTTAATCCCGGGGTTATCCAAAATCACGGCTTCGATCCCAAAATCTTCTGATCCCCGGTAGGCCCGGGAAGCGATGATGCTTAGCGTCTCCCCCTTCTTGACCTCCCGGCGGAGGAAGGAGGGTTTAAGAGAAGCACCGGAAGGAGCATTTGCTTCCCCGGATTGCTCCAGGGAACCTGGTCCGGGTTTTTCCCTAATAGAGGCCAAAACTGTAGGGGTCGCAGTCGCGGATGGGGTGGCTCCCGATTGGGAAGACGGAGGCAAATTTCCCAGTCCGGGAGTTTCCTGGGAAATGGCCGGGGTAATGGCGGAACTTTGGGAGGCCTCACCTTTCGGTGTGACGACTTTGGAAGAGGACTCCCGGCCCGAGTCCGGAACTCCACCGGTTAAGAGAGAAGCTTGTTGCCCTAGATGCTGCCCCAAATTTGCCAGAAAGGAGATCTGGCTCGGGTTGATCAACAGGGCCAAAAAGGTGACGCCGGCGGCGCCCCAGATCACGAGCCTGGGAAGCAGGCGGTGAGCACCGGCTGGCGGGGCGAATTTGGGCGGGGTGAAGAGCCGGTCGGTCAGCAGGGCCTCCTGGGCCTTGCGCAAGATCCTCCGGTCGACCTTCTGCTGCGTTTCGCTCAGGCAGATCAACAGGGCGTTATCGCACAGCTGATTAATGTTGCGCGGCACCCCCCCGGTCATTTTATAAATGGCGCGGGCGCAATCGTCCTCGAAGATGGCGGAAAAAGCCGAGCCCACCCTCCTTAAGCGATGGTCGACGTACTGCCTGGTCTCGTAAGCATTCATGGGAGACAGGAAGCGGTTGATATTGATGCGTTGCCGCAGATGGCGCATTTGCGGGCGGTCCAATTTATAGCTGAGCTCATATTGGCCCACCAGGAGGATTTGCAGCAGTTTTTGATCTTCGGTTTCGATATTGGAAAGCAGCCGGATTTCTTCCAGGGCTTGATCGGACAACAGGTGCGCTTCATCAATGATCAAGACAAATTGCTTGTTCAGGCTCTTGGCCTGTTTCAATAGCTCTTTGACGGCATCGGTCAACTCCAGGATGCCGACATTGTCTTCGACCCGAATGCTTAAAGTCTTGGCAATGTAGCGCAGCAGATCCAATGAGGTGACGCCGGGATTGGCCACAATGATAGGTTGCACATATTCGGGCAAGGCGCCTAGGAAGGAATTGATCAACATGGTCTTGCCGGTGCCCACATCGCCGCAGACAATGGCAAACCCTTTTTTGGTCTTCACAAAATAAGACAACGCCGCTAATACTTCCTGGTGATCCTCGCTGAGAAATAAAAAGCGATGATCCAAATTGTTCTCAAAAGGAGATTCGGAAAAACCGAAATAGGATTCATACATAGAGATAAACCACACGATAACAATGATTCATGACCTGATTCTCATCGGTCAAAGTCTTATTTTTCGCAAGTCTGCCGTAAAGCTGAAGGATTAAAGAAGTTGGCTTTAGCAGGGCGCCGGAGGGCAGGCGGCTGCCGCAATTGCCTTCTTCACCCCAAAAGATAGGGGTCCGTTTGGATAAGTCAAGTTGTCCAGGCGCCCCGGTTTTCTTTGGCGGCCCCTGGTTTCTATTTGGGAAGTAATTTTAGCGACTTCCAGATAGGATTGCCTCTTCTTCCAACTTCGAGGCCTGACTCTTCGAGACCGCCTTGGGGTGAGGGCCTTGCAGAGAAGTTCTAAATCAGGGAAAAACTATAAATAATGAGTCCAAGGAGAAGTTGCTTCCGTACCGGGTGGCAAACCTCACTTCCCGGCCTTATACTTTTCCCCTATCCGCCGCAGTCTCTCTGCCTCGGCCGCCGGCAACGGGGTTAGCGCTCCCTGGAGGCGCGCCGCCAGAATGACCCGAGCGGTGTGTTCCAGCTTCTCCATCTTGTTGTAAGCGTCCCGCACGTCAGTACCCACGGTCATGGCGCCGTGCCTGGACAAGAGGATGGCGTCGTATTCCTGGATGAATTCCCGGACGGACTCCGGAACCTCTTCGGTCCCCGGAGTGGCATAGGCTGCGGTGGGAATTCCACCGAGGGTGATGACCACCTCCGGCAGGTAGGGTTCCAGCAGATCGATGCCCGCCAGGGTACAAGCGGTGGCATAAGGCAGGTGCGCGTGGACCACGGCTCCCACCTCCGGGCGCAACTCGTAGGCCAACAGATGCATGCGGATTTCGGAGGTGGGCGTCCCTGTTCCCGCCAGCACGTTCCCCCTCAGATCCACAGTGATCACCTGTTCTGCCTCCATGAGGCCCTTATGCACCCCGCTGGGGGTGGTGAGCAGCCGGTCTCCCAGGCGTATGCTGACATTGCCGTCGGTGGCGGCAAGGTAATTTTTCCGGTGCAGCATCCGGCAGATGCATACGATGTCCTGCTTTAACTGAGCTTCGAGTGTCATAGAGTCATTCCGTCTCAGTTCTGTCCGGTTAACTGATTAAAAAAAGCCCGAAACCTCCTGTGAATCTGTTAGAATGTGTTAGGCATAACCCATCAAACAGAAAGGAGATTTCGGACTATGGCCCATTGTAACACAATCTTT
>JAMCQY010000032.1 GCA_023381945.1 Deltaproteobacteria bacterium | reverse complement strand
CTCTTTTATCGTCTGGTACAACAGGCCGTCAGTGTCCCTCCTGTTATGGGAGATAATTTCCGGGGAGGATATCCCCAAAAATGAAACACAAGATATAGTGGGTACGGGAGTCAACCGGATACCCCTATTTAGTATTTCGAAAGAAAGACTCTTAGTTTTCTCCCAGGTTATCTTCTTAGCTTTATTCCACCTGCTATCATCCCTCGAAGCCTCTAAAAACTCATGGCCGGCCCAGGTCAAGCCTTTTATCCACCATTCATCAGGCTCGCCCATCGCCTGGAAACTTTGAGCTTCAATCATCCCGGCATCCAAGAGCAACCGGCAATGATAGGACAACTCTCCAAGCTCACGTTGAACCAACTAATCCCTAATCCCTGACCTCTGACCTCTGACCTCTGACCACTGGAAACTGGGAACTGGGAACTGGGAACTGACTACTGACTACTGACTACTGAATACAATGTGTCCCGTTCCACCGGCTCGCAGCCGGCCTCCCGGATCAGATTCTTAAGCTGCTGGCGGGTCAGCCCCTGCGGGGTCTGGGCCCCGGCCATATGGGTGATGCGCTCCTCCATCACCGTGCCGTCCACGTCATCCACCCCGAAACACAGGGAAATCTGGGCCATTTTCGGCCCCAGCATCACCCAAAAGGCCTTGATGTGCGGGATATTGTCCAGCATCAGGCGGGAGACCGCAAGGGTCTTCAAATCATCAACGGCGCTGGGGCCGGAAAGACTGCTCAGACCGGTGTTGGCCGGATGGAAGGCCAGGGGGATGAAGGCCAAAAAACCTGCCGTTTCATCCTGCGCCTCTCTCAACCTGATCAGATGGTCCACCCGCTCTTGCAGGGTCTCCATATGGCCGTAAAGCATGGTGGCGTTGGAATTCATCCCCAGGCGATGGGCGATTAGGGCCACGCCCAGCCAGCCTTCGGGAGAGAGCTTCTCAGGGCACAGGTCCTGGCGGACGCGGGGGCTGAAGACTTCGGCGCCGCCGCCCGGCAGCGATCCGAGGCCGGCCTCCTTCAAGGCCTCCAGGGTGTCGGGGATACTCAAGTTGGCCTTATTGGCCAGGTGGGCGATTTCCACCGCGGTAAAGGCCTGCAAATGCACCTTGGGGCGCAGCTTTTTGATGCCCCGGAGCATGTCGAGATAAAAGGAGAAGGGCAGGTCCGGGTGGCAGCCGCCGACGATGTGAACCTCGGTGATGGGTTCGTGAGCCCGCTCCTTGACCTTGCCAAGAATCTCTTCCAGGGACATCTCGTAAGCCCCCGGCTCCCCGGCCTTGCGGCTGAAGGCGCAGAACTTGCACCCATTGATACAGATATTGGAGTAGTTAATATGCTGATTGTAAATATAGAAGGCTTTATTGCCGTGCAGGCGCTCCCGCACCAACTGGGCCAGGGCCCCGACCCCCAGCAGATCGGCGCTGTGAAATAGCGCCAGGCCGTCTTCCCGGTCCAGACGGGCCCCCGCGGCCACCTTTTCGTAAATGCTATGCAGCCCGGGATCCTGAAAATTGGGAAGCGCCATGATTCACCATCCTTTATGACCGGTTGGTCATGTATAGTCATTGTAGGGGCGCATCCCCTTGTGCGCCCTCATTTGGGGCGGACACATGGGTCCGCCCCTACGCCGCCAGGCCTTCACGGAGCAGCTGCACCAACTCGTGAATCCGTTGGCGCACCACCTCCTCCGGCGCCTGGTTGAGATTCAGGGTCACATCCAGGGCCGGCACGGCCACTGCCTGGAGAAAGCGGTCGAACACCGCATCCAATAGAAACAAAACCGCGGCCTCCGGTACGGCGGGCCGTAGTTCGCCCCTAATTTTGGCCTGGCGCACCAGAGAGGCGAAATATTCCGCCGCATGGCGGCGCACCGCGGCCAGAAATTCCGTGCGAAAAGGCAGATTCCCATCGACCTGGATCTTCAGGTACAGGCTGAAGATGCGTGGATGCTCCCGTAGAAAATGTACCCCCGCCAGCAGCGATTTTTCCAGGCGCACGAACAAACTTTCCTCCACGGTCTCTTCGTTGACCGCGGTAAGGGTGCGCCGCACCTGGTTGAGGGCGAACTGGAAGATGTGCCGGAAGATGCCTTCTTTATTGGGAAAATATTGATACAGCGAGCCCTTGGCGATGCCGGCCTGGGCCACCAGGCGGTTGAGCGAGGCGGCCTGGTAGCCCTGTTCGGCGAACTCCGCCAGGGCGGCGTCCAGGACGCGTTCCTGTTTGTCCGGCGGCAATTGCCGGAAGGTGGACAACGTTGCTTCTTCGACTCTCAGCATGACCACCTGGTCATATCAAATCTTACGGCCAATTTCAAGCAGATTTCCCGTCCTGATTCTTTCCGAGGCTGCTATTATCTTGACACGCCGGCTTTGTCATGATAGTTTGTAATGATATTAGGCAGTTATATCTTTGCTTCCCCAGTCTATTTATAACTTATGGGGATTGGGGGAGGCTTGGGGTAAGGGCCAGTGGCACAGGCGTCACGCCTGTGAAGCCCTTAGCCCCCTCCCCCAAATATCTTTTCCACAGGAACCACCATGGCCGAAATTCTCGACAAAGTCTACGATCCCCAGCGGATTGAGGAGAAGTGGTACAAATATTGGGAGGAGCAAGGCCTCTTCCGGGCCAAGGCCGACGGCAAGAAGCCCCCTTATTGCATCGTCATCCCGCCTCCCAACGTGACCGGCGTCCTGCACATGGGACACGCCCTGAACAACACCCTGCAGGACATCCTGGTGCGCAGCAAGCGCATGCAGGGCTTCGACGCCCTGTGGATGCCGGGCACCGACCACGCCGGCATCGCCACCCAAAACGTAGTGGAGCGCAAATTGGCCGCCGAAGGCACCGACCGCCACGCCCTGGGCCGGGAGGCTTTCATCCAGCGGGTCTGGCAATGGAAGGCCGAGTCCGGCGGGCAGATTATCAACCAGTTGAAGCGCCTGGGCGCCTCCTGCGACTGGAGCCGGGAGCGCTTCACCCTGGACGAGGGCCTCTCCCGGGCAGTGCGTGAGGTTTTCGTCCGCCTGTACGAAGAGGGCCTGATCTATAAAGGCGATTACATCATCAACTGGTGCCCCCGCTGCCGTACAGCCCTGGCCGACCTCGAAGTGGAGCACGACCCCCACGATGGCCACCTCTATCATATTCGCTATCCCCTGGCGGAGGGCGACGGCCACCTCACCGTGGCCACCACCCGCCCCGAGACCCTGCTGGGCGACACTGCGGTGGCGGTCAATCCTGAGGATAAACGTTATCTGAAATTCCACGGCGCCACACTGCGGCTGCCGGTGTTGGGGCGGGAAATTCCGGTGATCACCGATTCCTACGTTTCCCTGGAATTCGGCACCGGCGCGCTGAAGATCACCCCGGCCCATGATTTCAATGACTTCGAAGTAGCCCGGCGCCATGACCTGCCCGCGGTCCAGGTTATTGACGAAGCCGGCAACATGACCAAAGAGGCCGGCCCCAAGTACGTGGGCATGGACCGCTTCGTTTGCCGGGAGCAGATCGTCAAGGACCTGAAGAAACTCGACCTCCTGGCCAAGGTGGAGCCTTACCAGGTGCCGGTGGGCCACTGCTACCGCTGCAAGGTCATCGTCGAGCCCCTGGTCTCCAAACAATGGTTCGTGGCGGTGCAGCCTTTGGCCGAGGCGGCCATGCAAGCGGTTTCGGACGGCCGCACCAAACTCATCCCGGCCAATTGGGACAAGAGCTATTTCGATTGGATGACCAACATCCGGGATTGGTGCATCTCCAGGCAGATCTGGTGGGGCCACCGCATCCCGGCCTGGACCTGCAAGGATTGCGGTGAGGTCATCGTCAGCCGGCAAGACCCGGACCGCTGCTCCTGCGGCGGCGAACTGGTCCAGGAAACCGATGTCCTGGACACCTGGTTCTCTTCGGCCCTGTGGCCCTTTTCCACCCTGGGCTGGCCGGATCAGACCCCGGAGCTTAGGCTCTTCTATCCCACCAGCGTCCTGGTCACCGCCTTTGACATCCTCTTTTTCTGGGTGGCCCGCATGATGATGATGGGGATTCACTTCATGCAGGAGGTGCCCTTCCGGGAGGTCTACATCCACGCCCTGGTGCGCGATCCGGAAGGCCAGAAGATGAGCAAATCCAAGGGCAACGTCATCGACCCCCTGGACCTGATGGCGGCCTACGGCACCGACGCTTTCCGCTTTTCCCTGGCCGCCTTCGCCGCCATGGGCCGGGACGTCCGCCTTTCCGAAGAGCGTATCGCCGGCTACCGCAACTTCGCCAACAAGGTCTGGAACGCCTCCCGCTTCACCCTGATGAACCTGGAGGACTACGGTAGCGCAGGCTTCCAGCCTGTAGAAAGCGCCGATAGCATAGGCTTCCAGCCTGTGGACGATCTGCCCCTGACCACCGTCGAAGCCTGGATCGTCAGCCGTCTGCAACAAGTCAGTAAAGAGGTTGCGGCGCGTCTTGGCGCCTATGAATTTGACATGGCGGCCAACGCCCTCTATCAATTCATCTGGCACGAGTTCTGCGACTGGTACCTGGAACTCATCAAGCCCCAGCTCTATGATAAGGAAAACCCCGCGGCCCGCCGTCACTGCCAGGGCGTGCTGATCGGCACGCTCAGCGCCATCTTGCGCCTGCTCCACCCCTTCATGCCCTTCATCACCGAAGAGATCTACCAGAAGCTGCCCGGGATTCAAGGCTCGATCATGGTGGCCACTTACCCGGAAGCCGATGACACCTGGCTCAACCCTGCGGCTGAAGCGGAGATGAACCTGGTGATGGAGACTATCACCGCCATCCGCAACCTCCGGGGCGAAATGAATGTCCCGCCGGCCACCCAGGTGGAAGTCTTCCTGCAAAGCGGAGACTCCCAAGCCATCGCGGCCCTGAGCCGCCACGGCCAATCCCTCACCCTGCTGGCCAAGGTGAAAGACCTGCACTTCCAGGCTGAATCCGGCCCGCCGGCTGCTGCGGCCAAGGCCGTGGTGGACGCCGTGGAAATTTATCTTCCCTTGGCCGGCGTCATCGACTTCTCGGAAGAAGAGAAGCGCCTCAATAAAGAAATCGACAAACTCAGCAAAGACCTTTCCGGCGCCCAGCGCAAACTGACCAACGAGGACTTCCTGGCCAAAGCCCCGGCGGAAGTGGTGGCCAAAGAAAAAGACAAAGTCCAGGGCTGGACCGAAAAACTCACCAAACTCAAAAATCACCGGGAACGGATTAAAGAATTGATGGGTGAGAGGAGTGAGCAGTAAGCAGTGAGCAGTGAGCAGTTGTCCATGAGCCCCTGGCTCACCCGCAAATTCTGCCGAGGTTTGGTAGGGCGGGCCTCCGTGCCCGCCAACAGCCTCCTTGGTGAACCTTGGTGTCCTTGGTGCCTTGGTGGTAAATTTTTTCTGACCCTGATTTCCTGCCTCCTGACGTTTCTGGTGGCTATCCCCCCAATCCACGCCTGCACCCTTTTCGCCGCGGCGGGGAGTACTGTCCGGGGCGGCGGCGTCATCATCGCCAAGAACCGGGACCGCACCCCCAGGGGCAGCGTCCTAAAGGTCTTGACTCCAGACGATGGCTACCGGCAACTGGACCTGGTGAGCACGGATAACCCTGCGGGTCCGGCGGTGGCCGGCATCAATGAGAAAGGCCTGGTGGTGGTGGACGCCAGCCCGAGTTGCCTGGCCCAGGAGGAGGAGGTGTGCAATGCGGTGCCGCTCACCCAGGAATTGCTGACCCGCTGCGCCTCGGTGGAGGAGGTTCTGGCCCAGACGCATCTCCTGCGGGCCAGCTACCCGGTCTTTGAGATGGTGGCCGACCGGCATAAAGTGGCCTGGATCGAAGTGGCTCCGGAAGGCCTGGTGGCTGTTAGTGTCATTGCTCAGGGTGCTTTATATCATACCAACCATTATCTGGATCCGCGGTTATCCTGGGCCAATCGGAAGGCCTATCCCAGCAGCAAAGTGCGCTGCCGCCGTATCGAGCAATTGCTGTCAGGCCAAGAGCGGTCTTTGACCTTTGCTGATTTCCTCGAATTCAGTCAGGACCGGCACAGTGGCCCGGACAATAGCCTCAACCGCTTCGGCAGCACCGCCGTTGAGACCCGGACCCTGGCAACCTTTGTGGTGCAGTTGGGAGAAGGCGCGCCGCATGTCTTCGCCAGGATGTCTAACCCCGGCGAAGCTGATAAGGTGGTCAATTTGGTCTTGGAACCAGAATTATGGCATGAGGGGCTGCGGCAAAAAGTGAAAAGCTGCGAGAGCATTTTAACACCGGGAGGCATCTTCCTTTTTTGAGATTCTTCGGTCGCTTCGCTCCCTCAGAATGACAGGAAGGGGCTATACATGAATCAGGAAAATCAAACCCTCTGCTCCATGCCGGGCGTTGGTTTTTGCATCTATGACCGCTGTCCCTATTGGGACAAAATTAAGCAGGAATGCGACGCCGACTGCCTGCAAAGCCGGATAGCAAACGAATCCGAAATTCCGGAAGATTGCTGCATCATCCATTGGACCGAGGACTTTGACTAATGAGCGTCCTGCCGAATTCTCCACTGATCGACCGCCTCATCGACTTGGCCCTGGAAGAGGATTTGGGGAGCGGCGATGTCACCACCCAGGCCCTGATTCCCCCGGAACTGATGGGTGAGGCCCACCTCCGGGCCAAGCAGGACCTGATTGTGGCCGGGCTGCCGGTCGCGGCTCGGGTTTTCGCCAAGGTGAATGCCAGCCTGGTTTTTGAACCACAGGCTGAAGAGGGGCAGGAAGTTGTCACCGGCACCGTCCTGGCCCGCGTGAGCGGCCCGGTGGCTGGTATTCTTTCCGGCGAGCGCACCGCCCTCAATTTCCTCCAGCGCCTCTCGGGGGTGGCCACCTTCGCCCGGCAGATGGTGAGTCTGATTACCGGGTCCACCGCGGCCCTGGTGGACACCCGCAAGACCACCCCGGGCTGGCGGGCTTTGGAAAAATATGCCGTCCGTCTGGGCGGGGCGCGCAATCATCGCGCCGGGCTCTTTGATGGCGTCCTTATCAAGAATAACCACATTACTGCCGCAGGCTCCATTGCCAAAGCCATTAGCCAGGCCAGGGAAGCAGCCCACCACCTGCTGAAGATCGAAGTGGAAGTTACCGATCTGGCCGGTTTGGAGGAGGCCCTGGCCGCGGGCGCGGATGCCATCCTGCTGGACAATATGGACGAAGCTGCTATGGCGCAGGCCGTGAAACTCGCCGCCGGCCGCGTCCTGCTGGAGGCCTCCGGCGAAATAAACGCCGCCCGCCTGCCCAAAGTCGCCGCCACCGGCGTCAACCTCATCTCCATGGGGGCCCTCACTCACAGCGCCCCGGCGGCGGATATTCATCTTAGGTTGTTGAAGACTTGGAGATAAAAATAGGGCGACCCAGCGGGTCGCCCCTACTAAGAGGTTGGTTATTATTCCTTCCCCAACTCTTTGGCCCGCAGAGTGGCGGCTTCGACGGCGCTCATGAGCAGGCCCCGGAAGCGGCCGTCTTCCAGGATATGAAGACCGGTGATAGTGGTGCCGCCGGGTGAGGTGACCAGGTCTTTCAGGACTCCCGGGTGCATTTCCTCTTCCAGGCAGAGGCGGGCGGCGCCGATGACGGTCTGGCTGGCCAGGACAAGGGCCAGGTGCCGGGGCAGGCCCATCTTGACGCCGCCGTCAGTAAGGGCTTCGATGAACACGGCGACATAGGCGGGGCCGCTGCCGCTCAGGCCGGTGACGGCGTCCATGAGGCGTTCTTCCACCACCACCGCCCGGCCCACGGACTCGAAGATTTCCAGGGCCAGATCGGCGTCCTCCTGGGTGGCGCGGCTGCCCAAGGCCAGGGCGGCCATGCCGGCGCCCACCAGGGTGGGGGTGTTGGGCATGACCCGTATCACCCGAGACTGTGGCAGGGCGGTCTCCAGGGTTTTCAAGGTCACGCCGGCGGCGATGGAGATGATCAAGTGCCCCGGCCCGGCGTATTCACCGATGGATTCCAGCACCGAGGTCATAATCTGGGGCTTGACGGCCAGGACTATAGTCTGGGAGTGCATCACCTCAGCGTGATCTGAGGCAGCTTTCACCCCCAAGCCGGCCAGGTCAGCCTGACGGCGCGGGTCCGGGTCATAATAGATCAGGTTTTCCGGGACCACCCGCCCACCCGTCACCAGCCTCCGGATAATGGCGGCGCCCATATTGCCGGCGCCAATGAATCCCAGCCTCATACCCTGCAAATATCCTTGGCCCGCATCTGTCATTGACATCGACCTCGTTTGGCGGCATATTTTTATGCGTCATATTTTGGCACATATTCCCCACTGATTGCATGAAAAAAATTGGGGGGAAATAAGAGAGAAAGGAAATAAGGAACGCCGTGATGTGATCATGAGCAAGATTAACCGATCACCTATGTCAGTCCTGCCGCTAATCTGCTGCCTGGCGCTGCTGAGCCTGACGGCTCCGGGAGAGGCAGGGGAGTGGGCGGTCTATTTTTCCCCTCATGGCGGCTGCACCGAAGCCGTTGTCTCGGCGGTGGATCAAGCCCGCACCTCTCTCCACGTGCAGGCCTATTCATTTTCGGCGCGCCCCATTATCAAAGCCCTCAGCGCGGCGCGGGCCCGGGGAGTCGCGGTGGCGGTCATCCTGGACCAAAGTCAGCGGAGATTTTCCGGGCTGGCGGCCTTATTGGCGGACGGAGTGCCCGCCTGGCTTGACGCGGCGCATCAGATTGCCCACAATAAAGTAATGATCATCGACGGCGAAACCGTGATCACCGGGTCATTCAATTTTACCCGGAGCGCCGAAGAGCACAATGCCGAGAATCTGCTGGTGGTGCATAATAATGCCCTGGCAGCGCGCTACGAAACTAACTTTCAAGCCCACCTGGCCCATTCCAGCCCGGTGCGATAAGTAGTTGATCTGGAGGCTGCCATTACTGTACTAGATCGCCCCATTTTGGCACTGACTATGGGAGACCCGGTGGGAATCGGGCCGGAGATTATCGTCAAGGCCCTGGCCGACAACCAGATTTATCAGGTTTGCCGGCCTTACGTGCTGGGGGATTTTCCGGCCCTGGAACGGGCCCGCCTGGAATTATCCCCGGCGGCCAATATCCACCTGGCCGAGCGCCCCGGATTGGGCCGCTATAAACCCGGGACCATAGACCTGATGCCCCTGTTCGAGCTAAAGCCCGAAGACCTGGAGTACGGCCGCCCCACCAAGAATAGCGGCAAGGCCATGGTCTCCTATATTCTCAAGGCCATCGAATTGGCCCAGGAGCAGATAGTGGCCGGGATGGTGACCGGGCCCATAAGCAAGCTCTCCATGAACCTGTCTGGCTACCATTATCCCGGCCATACCGAACTGCTGGCGGACAAGACCGGCACCCTTGAGGTGGCTATGATGTTGGCCGGGGGCGGCTTCCGGGTGATTCTGGCTACCATCCACTGCGCCCTGGCCGAAGTGCCCGGACGGCTCAGCACCGAGGGCCTGCTTCGTCTCTTCCACCTGGTTTGCCGGGCCCTGGACCGCGACTTCGGCCTGGCCGGAGCGCCCCTGGCCGTGGCGGCCCTCAATCCGCATGCCGGCGAGGGCGGCATGTTCGGCCGGGAAGAAGAAGAAATCATCATTCCTGCGATCAGGCAGGCCCGGGCCGCGGGATTGCCGGTGGAAGGCCCCTTCCCGGCGGACACCCTGTTTTGGCGGCACCGGCAGGGAGAATTCGCCGCGGTGGTCTGCATGTATCACGATCAGGGCCTGATTCCCCTGAAGCTCCTGCACTTCATCGACGGGGTCAACGTCACCCTGGGGCTTCCCATCATCCGCACCTCGGTGGACCACGGCACCGCCTATGACCTGGCCGGCACCGGCCGGGCCACGCCGGACAGTCTCAAAGCCGCCATCATCATGGCGGCGGCGATGGCCAAGAGAAGATTCGGCGAGGAATGATCCATAGGTCAACCGACTCACCAGACTTTGGTTGCGAATCAACCACCCCCCTTTGAAAAGGGGGGCAGGGGGGGATTTATATAACTTCTTGAAATCCCCCTAAATCCCCCTTTTTCAAAGGGGGACTTAAGAACCTGATCTCCCATTATTTTCTGGTCGAGCCTATATTTCACAGTCTGAAATAAGTTTTAAAATAGTCTCTAGCGGCCGGCGGGCCAGGCCACCTTGGGACAAACCCTCATCCCATCAAATTCCGCTGCTAATACAATGGTAAAATTTTTGGCGGGGACGCCGGACTCGTTAGTCCGCAGCATCCCGGCCTGTCATATTTCTTCTTTATTTATTCAAAAAAAAATCAGGTAAAACCTCTTTTCTGCCGATAATTATCAGGAAGGTCGTGGCCGGCTGAGTTGATACGAATCCCGGGCCTATTCAAGGGAATTTTTTACCCTGTGAAAGAAAAATGGAAACCACAGCCTATCTAGTTC
>JAMCQY010000201.1 GCA_023381945.1 Deltaproteobacteria bacterium | reverse complement strand
CTCCGGTCCGGCCCGTCACTTCCGCGGGGTCCAGCCCTTCCAGCTCCTTCCAAATCTCCTGGCTCACCTCAGCGCATTTTTCGTAGGCCATATGGCTCTCCGGATATTGAGGTTGCTGATGTTTAAATTATCTTTTTGGGGTTTCTTCCGGAGTTTATATTTTATATTATTTCATAAACTTACAAAATACAGACTCAGGGGATATATGAAAAAATTCTTCTATCCCAACAGTGTGGCAGTGGTTGGGGTATCCGAGAGCCCTGACAACCTGGCCCGGGGGATCGTCCACAACCTGCTGAAATTCAGCTATCAGGGCAAGATTTTCCTGGTGGGCCGGCAAACCGGCGCCGCCTTTGATCGGCCCATTTATCCGAGCCTGCGGGACCTGCCCGAGCCGGTTGACCTGGTGGTGATTCTGGCCCCGGCCCGCTTTATTCCCGGCTTGCTGCAAGATTGCGGCGAACTGGGAATCTCCCGGGTGGTGGTGGAGTCCGCCGGCTTTTCGGAATTGAGCGAAGCCGGCCTGGCCCTGGAGGCTGAGGTTCGAGCCCTGCTGGAAAAATACCAGATTCGCATGATCGGGCCCAACGGCCTGGGATGCATGAACATGGAGATCGGCCTGGCGCTCCCCTTTGCCGAGGTGCGGCCCATGCCCCGGTTGGGCAATATTTCCATCATCGCCCAAAGCGGCGGAGTCGCCACTCACCTGCTGGCCTGGATGACCCGGGAAGGCTTGGGATTTAATAAGTTCCTGAGCCTGGGCAACAAGCTGAATGTGGCCGAAAACGAGGCCCTGGCCTATTTCCTCGAGGACCCCGGAACCGCCGCAGTTTATGTCTACCTGGAAGGCGTGGCGGACGGCCGGGGTTTGCTGGCGGCCGCTCGCGGGGCCAGCAAGCCGGTTTTCCTGCATGCCGCCAATGTCGGGCCGGAAACCGCGGCCATCGCCCAGTCCCATACCGCCTCCCTTACTGCCGACGAAGATGTGGTGGCCGCCGCCTGCCGACAGGGCGGTTTGGTGCATATCACCGACCAGGCAGACTTTCTCTCCATGGCCAAAATAATCGGCCAGCCGCCCGTGCCGGGAAACCGCCTGGTGGTCTTCTCCCGCAGCGGCGGCGAGGCCGTGGTGGCCGCCTACGCCTGCCGGCGTTATGGCTTCCGGCTGCCGCCCCTGGCCAAGCCCCTGGCCGATATCGTCCGCCAGGGCTCCCGGGCCGGGGTCATTCAACCGGGCAACCCCATCGATTTGGGTGATATCTTCGATTTCACCGTGTATACCGAGGTTATGGCCGCGGTCTGCCGTGACCCGGAAGTGGATGCCATTCTGCTTCATTATGGGCCCATGGCCGATTTTGAGGTGGCCGCCGGCCGGGAGATGGCCAGGCGTTCCATCGAACTGGCCAAGGCAGCCGGCAAGCCCCTGGCTATTACCGTAATTTGCACTCTGGATGAGATGAAGTTTTTCCGGGACACCCTCAAGGTGCCGGTGTTTCGCTTCCCGGAGGACGCCGTCCGGACCCTGGCCTGGAGCCGGGACCGGGCCGCACGGAGGGTCCCTGAGGTGCTGGCCTCCATTTCGCCGCTGCCAGGGTCGGAAAAGATCACGGGTTTGCTGGCCCAGGCCAGGAGTGAATTTCTGCCTCTGCCCCTGGCCCTGAACGTGGTCGAGGCCACGGGCGTGCCGGTGGCTCCCTGGCGGCCGGCAAACCGTCCGGAAGAAGCTGTGGCCGCTGCCGAGGCCGTCGGTTACCCCGTAGTCTTGAAACTGGCCGCCGCTGCCTTGATCCACAAGACCGAAGCCGGCGCTGTACTCCTAAATCTCCAAGACCGGGACGCGGTCTTGGCCGCCTACCAGAAGCTGGCTGACCTGGCCCAGAAAACCCTGCCTGCCGGCGAGACCTGGCAGGTGGTGGTCATGGCCCAGGCCGGGGGCGGCCGGGAAACCCTCCTGGGGGCTCGCCGCGATCAATCCTTCGGTCCGGTCGTGGCCTTCGGGGCCGGCGGCATCGAAACCGAGATTCTGAACGACGTTGCTCTCCGGGTGGCTCCCATCAGCCCGGCCCAGGCCCGGGAACTGGTATCCGAAACCCGGATCGGCTGCCTGCTGGCCGGCTTCCGCGGCGTGCCGCCCGCCGGCCTGGAGGCCTTGTGCCGCGCCCTGGCAGACCTGTCCCAATTCATGCTGCAGTTTCCGCAAATCCAGGAAGTGGACCTCAACCCCGTTCGCCTGTTCCACGGCCAATCCGGCCTCCTGGCCCTGGATGCCCGGATTCGGGTAGAATGACCGGCAATTGACAGCCGGGAGGAAATGGATTACTTTGCTCTCTCGGTGCCCTGGTTTGGGGCTGTAATAAATCATTCCAAGTTCGGAGGTTAACACCCATGAAAATGAAGTTTTGGACCCTGGCCGGAGCCGCGCTCTTCATGTTGACCACGGGCCTGGCCTTGGTAGCACACGCTGAAAAAGCATTGCCCGATTTTCCTTATCTTTCCCACCTGTCGAATTATAGTCTCCAAAACAGTGATGACCGTGAATTCGATGAATTTACTTTCTTCGATGGCAAGGAGATGGTGACCATCGAGGGCAAAAAATTTTCTAAAAGGTATTTTTTGAACAAAGGCGCCGCCCAGGCCAGTGAAATGCAGATCACCCGCAATTACGCCAATGCCGCCAAGACGGCGGGCGGGGAGGTCCTCTATGAAGGCAAAACAGGTGTTGCCGGCCTCAAGGGTAAGCCTGCAAGCCGGATCGCCACCCTCAAACTCGTCCAGGGGGGTAAGGAGATCTGGATCGAAATCATTCCAGTTAATCAAGGCTACTTATTGAACGCCATTGAAAGAGGCGAGATGAAGCAGGAGGTCGCCAAGGCCGAACCGCAGCCCGAAGTGAAGCCGGAGCCGGTCAAAGAGGAGCCCAAGCAGGATTTGGCCAAGGAAATCAAGACCAAAGGGTTCGCCACCATCTATGTCAACTTTGACGTCGATAAAGCGACCATCAAACCGGAATCCCAACCCACCATCGATAACGTCGCCCAGATGCTGAAAGACAACCCAGAACTTAACCTGACTATTGCCGGGCATACCGACAGCTCCGGCACCATGGCCCATAACAAGACCCTTTCCGAGAATCGCGCCCAGGCGGTGTTGCAGGCCTTGGTGGGCCGGGGCATTGAGGCGAATCGTTTGGCGTCGGTGGGCTATGGGCAGGAAAAACCCATCGCCGACAATGCCACCGAAGAGGGCAAGGCCAAAAACCGCCGGGTGGAGTTGGTAAAGAGGTAGACCAAGCTCGCTGGAGCGCACCGGCTTGCGAAAATTCCAAAAATTCCAAAATAAACCGAAAAAATTCGAACTAAAATAAATGCTTCCGTAGGGGCGGACCTGCGTGTCCGCCCTAAATTTTGGTTTAGGGCAAAATGATTTGGATATCCTGTCTTATATTCTCATAGGGATAGCCGCCATTGCCGGCGGGGCGGTAAATGCCCTGGCCGGCGGAGGCACCCTCATCACCTTTCCGGTGCTCATGGCGGTTGGAGTACCCGCCGTGCCCGCCAATATCACCAACACGGTGGCCCTCTGTCCGGGCTACCTCGGGGGGACCTTCGCCCAACTCCGCGATTTGCGCGGCCACGAGCGCCACTTGTGGTTTCTGGCCCCGGCCGGTGTCCTGGGCGGCATCGCCGGCGGCTTGCTGCTCCTGAACACCGGGGAGTCCATGTTCCGGGCCCTGGTGCCCTACCTGATCTTCCTGGCCGCCGGGCTGCTGGCCGTTCAGGAACGGCTGCGCGCCTGGCTCGTGGGACGGACCGGGGGCGAAGAACAAGCCGGCCTCCACGAAGCCTGGACCGTGCTGCCGGTTTTTCTGGCCGCCATCTACGGCGGCTATTTCGGGGCCGGGCTGAGCGTCATCGTCCTGGCCGTTCTGGGACTGGTGCTGGAAGACACTTTGACCCGCCTGAATGCCCTGAAGCAGATCATCTCTTTCAGCATCAACATCGCGGCCGCCATATTTTTCCTGTTTTCGGGGAAAATTGTCTGGTCCGCGGCCCTGGTGATGATGGTGGGCGCACTCACGGGCGGCGCCCTGGGCGGCAAACTAGCCGGCCGCATAAAACCGGCTGCCCTTCGCCGGATCGTGGTCACCGTCGGCGTCATCATCGGCATCTTCTACTTAGTGCGCTGACCCGGAGAGTGCACGAATCGGCGCTAAAATATTTCCTCAGAGGTTCGTAACTTCATGGTTTTCTCGATGAGTCTCCTGATCGGCCTGCTCTCCGGATTTTTCGGCGGCCTGGTGGGCCTGGGCGGCGGGGTCATTATGATCCCTCTGTTGGTGCGGTTTTACAAATTCGGCCAGCACCAGGCTCACGGCACCAGCCTCGTGGCCCTGGTGTTTACCGGTCTTTCCGGGGCCTTCACCTATTACCTGAACGGCTCGGTGGACATTCTGGCCGCGGCCCTCCTGACCGCCGCCGGCATGGCCACCGCCCGCTTCGGCGCGCTGTATGCCCACGCCCTGCCGGAATGGCAGCTTAAACGGGCCTTCGGATACTTCTTAATCTTTATCTCCCTGTTATTGCTGAGCAAACCCCTTATGTCTCATCTGGCCTTCCTGGCCCATCCCGCCGGCGGCTGGCACAAGGTGGTAATCTTGTTGGCCAGCGGCGCCGCGGCCGGCTTCATCTCCGGCATGATGGGCGTGGGCGGCGGCGCCGTCATGACTCCGGCCATGGTGCTGCTGCTGGGCTTCAATCAGTACTCCGCCCAGGGCACTGCGCTGCTGGCCATGGTGCCGTCCGGTTCGGTGGGGGCCTATACCCACTGGCGTCTGGGCAACGTGGTGGCGAAGGTATTACCCGGTCTGATCGTCGGGATCATCATCGGCACCTATGGCGGCGGCAGCTTCGCACATCTCCTCAGTGAGGCCGATCTGCGTCTCGTCTTCGCCGCGGTGCTGATCTGGCTGGGTATCCGGTTCATCCGGGACGCCGCCCAAAAGCGCCTGGCCCTTGAACTATCAAGATGACAGAAAAATTAACCGCAGAGTCGCAGAGAACGCAGAGAATTTTGATATTTTTTCTTTTATCCGCTGCGCTCTCCGCGTCTCTGCGGTAATCTTTTAACCATGAAAGCACTACAGAAAATAATCACCCCTGAGAAGCTGGCCGATGTGCTCCGCCAGCATCGCCGCGTCACTGCTTTAACCGGCGCCGGCATCTCGGTGGAATCCGGCATCCCCGACTTTCGCAGTCCCGGCGGCCTGTGGGAGCGCTTCGATCCCATGGAATACGCCCACATCCGGGCTTTCAGGAATGATCCGGCCAAGGTGTGGACCCTGCTCAAGGAGATGGATGCGGTCATTACCAAAGCCCGGCCCAACCCGGCCCATTATGCCCTGGCGGAGCTGGAGGCCAAGGGGCTGCTGCTGGGCATCATCACCCAAAACGTCGACAACCTGCACCAGGCCGCGGGGAGCAAGCGGGTGGTGGAATTTCACGGCAATGCCCATCGCTTCATCTGCGACACCTGCCGCGGCCACCATCCCCGGGAGACCCTGGATTTCGACCACACCCCACTCTATTGCCTCTGCGGCGGCCTCGTCCGCCCCGACGTGGTCTTCTTCGGCGAATCCATCCCCGAGGCAGCCCAGAAAGAGGCCGATGAATTGGCCCAAAACTGCAACCTGCTCCTGGTCATCGGCACCTCCGGCGAGGTGGCCCCGGCCAGCTATATCCCCTACACCGCCAAGCGCTGGGGCGCGCTGATTGTCGAAAACAACCTGGAACCCACCAGCCTGACCCGCAACCTAACCGATTATTTTATGCCCGGCCCGGCGGGAAAACTTTGGCCGCGGGTCCTCCAGGCCATGAACAATCAGGGCCGAGATGGATAAAAAAGAAGCCCATCTATTGGAAGAATTTATAGCGTTTGCCAAAAGTTTTTTCCTATAGGGTATATCCTAAATCCCCCCTATCCCCCCTTTTTCAAAGGGGGGAACTTGGCGAAATTGCTTTGAAAGTCCCCCTTTGAAAAAGGGGGATTTAGGGGGATTTAAAAATCAACCAATCGGAAAGAATTTTTGGCAATCGCTATAAGGCAGCCCTACAGTCCCGGCTAACGTACGAGGATTGGCAAAAGCTCCTCGGCGAGTCAGAAGTGGTTGAAACCGCAGGCGATAGCGGCGCCGTCTACCAGATCGAATGGCAAGTTTTCTGGGATGCCCAGCCCGGCGGCGATATCCGGGTCCTGGTCTCCATCGACGACGGCAGCCTGGCGAGGTCCATCATACCCCTCAGCACCAGTTTCCTGGTTCATCAGGGGCAGTAGGGGCGGGGTGACCCCGCCCCTACCGTGGAATCTCTTAACTCGCGGCTAGTTGTAGTTGTCCCTGCCGCTGAAAGGTCAGGCCCTCGGCGTCCGCGTCCACCAGGATGGTGTCGCCTTCTTTGAACTCGCCGGAGAGCAGCATGGGGGCCAGTTTATCCTGGAGGTGGTGCTGGATGGCCCGGCGCAGGGGCCGGGCGCCGTATACCGGGTCGTAGCCGGCCTCGGCCAGGAGGTCCCTAGCCTCGTCGCTGAGTTCCAGGTCGATCTGGCGTTCGGCCAGCAGCTTCCTCAGCCGCGCCATCTGCAGGGTGACAATCTCCCGCAGTTGCTCCTTGCTGAGGCGGTGGAAGATGAGGATATCATCCACCCGGTTCAGGAACTCCGGCTTGAAGTGGAGCTTGAGCGCCTCCATGACCCGCTCCCGCATCTGCTTCTCTTCGGTCATTTCGGCGATGTACTGGCTGCCGATATTGGAGGTCATGATGACGATGGTGTTCTTGAAGTCCACCGTGCGGCCGTGGCCGTCGGTGAGGCGGCCGTCGTCCAGGATTTGCAGGAGCGAATTGAACACCTCTGGATGGGCCTTTTCAATCTCATCGAACAGCACGACCGAATAAGGTTTGCGGCGCACCGCTTCGGTGAGCTGGCCGCCCTCTTCGTAGCCCACGTAGCCCGGCGGCGCCCCGATGAGCCGGGCGACCGTGTGCTTCTCCATGTATTCGCTCATGTCCAGGCGCACCATGGCGTTCTCGGAGTCGAACAGGAACTCGGCCAGGGCCCGGGCCAACTCGGTCTTGCCCACTCCGGTGGGGCCCAGGAAGATGAACGAGCCCAGAGGCCGGTTGGGGTCCTGCAAGCCGGAGCGCGCCCGGCGCACCGCGTTGCTGACGGCCCGCACCGCCTCCTCCTGGCCCACCACCCGAACGGCCAGACGCTCCTCCATGTGCAGCAGCTTCTGTTTCTCGCCTTCCAGCATGCGGGTCACCGGGATGCCGCTCCATTTGGAGACCACTTCAGCGATGTCTTCGGCATCCACTTCTTCCTTGAGCATGGCGCCTTCCTGCTGCATCTCGGCCAGCTTCTGGGTTTCGGCCTCCAGCTCCTTCTGCAGGCTGGTGATGGTGCCGTATTTCAGCTCTGCGGCCCGGGCCAGGTCGCCCAGGCGCTCGGCATTGACGGCGTCAAACTGGGTTTTTTCGATCTGCTCCTTGATGCCGCGAATATGGCTGATGACCTCTTTTTCCTGCTGCCAGCGGGCCTTGAGCGCCGCGCTCTTTTCCCTTTGGTCGGCCAGGCTCTTGTCGATCTTGGCCAGCCGCTCCTGGGAGGCCGGGTCCGTCTCCTTGCGCAGGGCCTCCCGTTCAATCTCTTCCTGGGTGATCTTGCGTTCGATTTCGTCGATTTCCGCCGGCCGGGAATCAATCTCCATCCGCAGCTTGCTGGCAGCCTCATCGATCAAGTCCACCGCCTTGTCCGGCAGATGCCGGTCGGTGATGTAGCGATGGCTCAGGGTGGCCGCAGCCACGATAGCCGCGTCCTTGATGCGCACCCCGTGATGCACCTCGTATTTTTCTTTCAGGCCGCGCAGGATGGCGATGGTATCCTCCACCGAGGGTTCCGCCACCATAATGGGCTGGAAGCGGCGCTCCAGGGCGGCATCCTTTTCGATGTATTTGCGGTATTCATTAATGGTGGTGGCTCCGACGCAATGCAGCTCGCCCCGGGCCAGGGCCGGCTTAATCATGTTGGAGGCGTCCATCGCCCCTTCCGCCGCCCCGGCGCCCACCAGGGTGTGGAGCTCGTCGATGAACATGATGATCTGGCCCTCGGACTCGGTCACCTCCTTGAGCACTGCCTTCAGGCGGTCTTCGAACTCACCCCGGAATTTAGTGCCCGCGATGAGAGAGCCCATGTCCAAGGCCACCAGGCGCTTGTTCTTCAGGCTCTCGGGGACGTCGCCGTTGACGATGCGCTGGGCCAGGCCCTCGACGATGGCGGTCTTGCCCACCCCGGCCTCCCCGATGAGCACCGGGTTGTTCTTGGTGCGCCGGGAGAGCACCTGGATAATGCGCCGGATCTCACTGTCCCGGCCGATCACCGGGTCCAGCTTGCCGGACCGGGCCATCTCCGTCAGGTCCCGGGCATATTTTTCCAAGGGTTGGAACTTCTCCTCCGGGGATTGGTCCGTGATCCGCTGGGAACCGCGCAAATCCGCCAGCGCCTTGAGGATGGCTTCGGGCGTCACCCCCAGAGATTTAAACAATTTCCCCACGTCGGTGGCCTTGTCCGCCGCCAGGGCCCAGAGCAGGTGCTCGGTGGAGACGTAGTCGTCTTTCATCAAGCGGGCCTGTTTCAGGGCCTCGTCCAGGGC
The DNA here is from genome assembly GCA_023381945.1 of Deltaproteobacteria bacterium. Next base: position 1,805 of record JAMCQY010000201.1, on the reverse strand, counting down.
CTTATTAAAGGCAGGAGAGAGATAAATCTGGCCCTCGCCGCTCACCCGGGGCAGCCGGGTCAACAGGTCGTCCACCTTCTTAGTCAAAACCTTGGGGTCAACCTCCAGCTTTTGCAGGAGCGGGCGGATCAACCCTTCCTCCTGGGCCAGGAGGGTGCGCAACAGGTGGGCCGGCTCCAACTGGTTGTGGTTCAACTGCCGGGCCAGCTCCTGGGCCCCCTGCAAGACTTCCTGAGCCTTATATGTCAATTTATCGATGGGTATCAAATTTTCAGCCTCCGTAAATTCTTAAGCGCAATATTGAGTAATCATTACTGAACAATAAGCATCATATTCGGGGTGTCAAGTAAGTTTAGGTATAATGAATATGTGAAAATCTAAGCCAATCCTCTCGAGAATTAATTTGACGAGAATTTTTTTTTCGATTATTATGAAATTAATACAAGAAACTGGCATTTTAGTTCGATTTATCAGCTACTTATCTTACATTGAATAAATGGTTAGAGACTAAATTTATTAACTAGATAGCGCAGTTACCGGAGCCTGGGATAGGGTCAACCCCCAGGAAATGACCTAACTGGTAAGTTAATTAATTAATACGAAATTGATACGAAAATATCCATATTTTTGTAGGAATATCAATGGAATATTCTACTTTGTATAAATCCTTTCAAGACCGCTATCTAAACAAGATTGAAATCGGCTTCAGACTTCCTGGTGAATTGAATCTCTCGGAAGTTTGGGAGGAAATCCAGAAGGATAGAAAAGCTCGTGGAGAAATCCTGGACTTAAGGGACGAAAAGGGGAACAGTTTTTGGTACTTCAACACCAAACCGCTCCAAGCTAAACTCCATCAGATCGACAGCCGTGGCAGGGATTCTTTATATAGCTATATTAAACCAGATATTGAAAATGAGTTGATCTTTGATTCCATTATCGAGGAGGCTTGGGCCTCTAATATTATCGAAGGAGCCTTTACCACCCATAAGAGGGCGCAAGAACTGGTTCGCCGCAATTTGACTCCCAAAGATAAAAATGAATTAATGACGAAAAATAATCATTTAGCCATGACGTACATTTTGGAGCATCGTGAGTCAGAATTCAATATCGACCTTATCCTCAAGATTCATCAAATCATCACTCAGGGCACTCTGGATGATCCGGAATATGCAGGAAAATTCAGAGACGATGAAGTATTTATTTGGGACAAAACTATTACAGTAATCTTCAAACCCATGGCGGCCGAAAAAATCGAATCATGCTTGAGCAACTTGGTCACCTGGGTTAATGCTCATTCAGATGAAGATTTCATTCATCCGGTCGTTAAGGCTTCCATAATTCACTTCTATCTAGTCTATGTTCATCCTTTTTTTGACGGTAACGGCAGAGATCTTTTTTATTTTTATTTATTAAAAAATCAATATGAATTTTTTAAATATTTTTCCATTTCTGCTTTGATTGCGAAACAAAGGGAAAAATATTATAAAGCCATTAAAGATGTCGAGGATTATGATTATGATTTAACATATTTTTAATATACTTTGCCGACGTGGTTTCAAAATCAATAGATGAGATCATAAATAGAATTGTCAGGAAATATCAGTCGGATATAATCTCCAAGAACTTGGATTCGAAAGGAATATATCTAAATAAAAGGCAGAAAAAACTAATTAAGGTATAGGGGTATCCGGTTGACTCTCCCTGCTACTATATGTAGTAAAGGGGTTGATGACAGTTGAAGATTATCCCCGAACCATCCTTGAATTCGAACAAAGGTTTGCTACGGAAGAGGACTGCCGTAGATA
>JAMCQY010000432.1:17398-42568 GCA_023381945.1 Deltaproteobacteria bacterium | reverse complement strand
CCTGCTGGGTGATGGTGCTGCCGCCTTCCACCACGTGACCGGCCTCCAGGTTGCGGAAGAAGGCCCGGGCGATGCCGGAGAGGTCCACCCCCGGGTGCTCGAAGAAACGGGAGTCCTCGGCGGCCACAAAGGCCAGGACCAGGTGCTGGGGAAAGCGGCTATACGGCACTTCGATGCGCTTTTCGGAGTAGAACTCGCCAATGCGCTGGCCGTCCCGGGCGAAGATCTGCGTCACCACCGGAGGCCGGAACTCCTTAATTGCAGTGAAATCCGGCAGGTCGCTCAGGAAATGGTAATAGATGTAGCCCCCGGCCCCGGCTGCACCCAGGAAGGCGGTAAAAAACAGGCCGTACAGCGCCCAGTTCAGGCGCTTGGCCCAGCGCCGCCGCCAATGGTAATGCTCCATCCGGTTGGGGTTTGGTTTAAAGATTCTCATCATCTTTTAGGTGAATGGCGGCGCAGGCGTCCATTCCGGGTCCCGGGCAGGCATCCCGCCTTCCCCCCTCCCCTTCCTTTAAATGTTCTTCCGGCTCCCGAGTTGCTTCCGGGAGTCAAAAATTGACCCAGGCCGTCGGCCTGTGAAAGACACCGGCTGCAAGCCTGTGCCACCAATATTTAATTGTACTACCGTTCTTTAAAATTTTCCAGAAATTGCCGCACCTGCACCCCCAGAGCGACGCAGACGTGCCCGTCCATGCAGCGGTCAGCATCGGCCTTGTCGATATAAGTGGCTAGCTCATGCTCTGCTTTATGCAATTTCAGAACATAGGCCTTTTTGTCGTCATCAAAGGTCAGGGTGGAAACCACGCCCAGCTTCGGGATTTCCGGATACATCTCCAGGATCTTCTCCTTCAAGCCGACAATAGTATAACCCATGATCTTTTCTCCTTGTCCAGAATTTTAGCGCCTTTGTGACCAAGCACTGTGCACCGCCGGGATTGCCGGGGTGCCTACCTAAAATAATAGGTATGCCGCGGCCCCGGGGCAAGGAGAGTAAAAATCATCATTTTTTTATATGAAGAGAAATTGGCAGGCGGGCCTAAGCGGCACGGACTCCAGATCTGTGAACAAAGTGCGGCTGGGCGCGCTTCCGCCTGCCGTCCCCCACTGCCCACAGGGCGGGGCCAGCTAGCCCGCGGTATCCGAGGGATTGATCTCCGGCTCCGGGGCGACTGTGGGGTGCGACGGGGACTCGGCTTCCGGGGCCGGGGGCGCCGGCGGCGGGGGCGGCGGGGCCAGCGAGGACTCCGGCGTCGCTGGCGCTGAGGGCGGCGCGGCCTGGCCGGGAGCCGGAGCCGCAGGGGCCGGGGGCTTGGAAGGCGCGGCCGGAGCGGCTGGGGCTTTCGCCACCGGCACATAATCCTCCTTGGCCTTCGGCAGGAAATCCACCAGGACCTTCATGTGGCGGTCATTCCGGGGATGGCCCTTGAGGAACTGGGGCGGGCGCAGCTTGACGTCTTCATCGGTCATCATCCGCCGCCAGAAATCCAGGGCCAGGGCCGGGTCATAACCCGCCTTGGCCATGAGGATGAGCCCGATCTTATCGGCCTCCAGCTCCTGGGTCCAGGTATACTGAGGCAGGATGCCGTGCCTGATCCCCAGGCTGTAACCCTCGGCGACGCTCTGGCCGGCCAGGGAGCCCACTCCGAAGCCGAGACCCATGCCCCCCACATGGGCCAGGGTGGCTTCGCTCTGCCGCTCCGCGGTATGGCGGGCCAGGGCATGTCCCATCTCATGGGCCAGCACCGTGGCCAGGCCCGCTTCGTCCCGGGTGTACTTCAGGGCGCCGGTGAAGATGCCGGTCTGGCCGCCGGAAAAGCAAAAAGCGCGGGTTTCCAGGGGGTTTTCCAGGACGATAAACTCCCAATGATAATCGGGGCGGTCGGCCGCGGCGGCCAGGCGGCGGCCCACCCGGTTCACCAGCGCCTTGATGGCCGGGTCCTGACAGGTTGGATCTTTGGCAATTAATTCGTCGAAGCTTTGGGCGGCGGTGGAGAGCTCAGTCTTTTTGGATTCCAGGATGACCTGCCGCCGGCCGGTATAGGGCGCGGTGGCGCACGCGGCTATCAGGAGGGCGGACCCGAGAGCCAAGCCCATCATAATCTTGCCGTATCTTGAAGACATCATTAACCCGTAATGAGAGAAATAGCTTACCCGGTGATTTTATCAAATCCTGCGACAGCCTTCATAAGATAAAGCATTACCAATTTATAATGGCGAGGCAGGATCAGGCCGTAGGGCGGGAAAGCGCCAGCGCATCCCGCCATTAGCTTTATTCCATCTTAAGACCGCGGACCTCATCATCAGCCGCCCATTCAGGGGTATAAATGCCGCGCGCCAAGAACTGGTGAAAGCTGGAATACGGCCATACCGCGGCTCTCGCAACATGACCGTGCTTTACCGGATTGTAATGGATGTAATCCATGCGAATCTCATAGTCGCGCTCATCGCGGATGACGTGCTCCCAAAAACGCCGCTGCCAAATGCCTCGTTCGCCTTTCTGCAAACGTCGGGCTGAGAGTCTTTCTCCTCGCGGAATTTGTGCGGCAAACCGGGCTTTGATATCATGCCAGCGGGTGGAGAAATCCGCATCCCCTGAAGGCAATGTCCAGATACAATGAAGATGATCGGGTAAAATAACAATGGCATCAATAGTAAATGGCCGGCGCTGGCAGGCCGCTTTGAATACTTCCCGAAGAGTATCAATGTGTTCGGTCAAGAGTTTTCGGCGGCGTTCCAACAGCGTGACTGTAAAGAAGAACGTGCCACCGGGAACAAAAGCGCGAACGTATTGCGGCATAATCATTCCAGCCGATGGTTGAAGGCGGACAAGTGTTTTTCTCCCTTTATGTCAAAACCCTAAAGGCGGGATGCGCTGCGCTTTCCCGCCCTACGGCTGCTAAAAGCATCATAAATATTATGCCGATAAATTGTTCATTATCTGGATGACTTACTATAGATGGTTTTTCAGGATTTTTATTTTTTGTAGTATAGTTGGTTTCGATGAATTTCTTTAGTGCAAAAATATTATGATACAATTTATCTACAATTTTAAGAGATATTGATGCAGTAAGAAGTATTAATGTATAATAGAACATATCAATAACTAAAGTGTGACTATGACTCAATTAAGTTAAGCCCGTAGCCATAATTCAAACCAAATACCTCTCCGCCACTTCTTTAACAAACATGGCCCCTTGCGGTTTACTGAACTGCCGGTCCAGGCTGCGGTATTGGATGGCCTCGGCGACGTGGGGCAGGGTGAGGTGGGCTTCGCCTTCCAGGTCGGCGATGGTGCGGGCGATTTTGAGGATCCGGGTGTAGGCCCGGGCGCTCAGGCCCAGGCGCTCCACCGCGGTTTCCAGGAGTCGCCGGGCCTGGCTTCCCAGGGCGCAGTGCTCCTGGACCATTTTGGCGCTCATCTGGGCGTTGGCAAAGACCCGCCTTACCTTGGCAAAGCGGTTCTCCTGGACCCGGCGGGCCTGGGAGACCCGGGCCCGCATGGCTTCGGAGCCTTCGCCGCCCGGATCCGCGGCCAACTCTCTAAAAGGCACCGCGGCCACCTGCACCTGGAGGTCAATGCGGTCCAAGAGCGGCCCGGAGATGCGGGCGCGGTACTGTTGAATCTTCTGGGGAGCGCAGGTGCAGACCCTTTGGGCGTCGCCGTAATAGCCGCAGAAGCAGGGATTCATGGAAGCCACCAGCATGAAGCGGGCCGGGAAGGTGATGGCGGTGGCGGCCCGGGAGATGGTGACCACGCCGTCTTCCAGGGGCTGGCGCAGCACCTCCAGGGTGGAGCGCTTGAATTCAGGCAGTTCGTCCAGGAAGAGGACGCCGTGGTGGGCCAGACTCACCTCCCCCGGCCGGGGGGTGGTGCCGCCGCCGATGAGTCCGGCGTCGGAGATGGTGTGGTGCGGCGACCGGAAGGGCCGCTGCGTCAGGAGCCCCTGGCCGGGCTTGAGCTGCCCCACCACGCTGTAAATCTTGGAGGTCTCCAGGGCCTCTTCCAGGTTCAGCGGCGGCAGGATGGAAGGCAGCCGTTGAGCCAGCATCGTTTTCCCCGCACCCGGAGGGCCGATCATCAGGGCATTGTGGCCGCCCGCCGCGGCCAGCAGCAGGGCCCGTTTCACCGGCTCCTGGCCCTTGACTTCCCGGAAATCGAGGTCGTAGTCGGCCGCCGGATGATCGCTGTCGGCAGACGAGGCCCGGTAAGCCCCCAGCGGCTCCCGGCCGGTGAGGAATTCCACCAGTTGGGCCAAGGTCTCGGCGGGATAGATCTCGATTCCCTGGACCACCGCGGCCTCACGTATATTGTCCCGGGGGATGATGAGGGCCAAGCCGGCCTGGCGGGTGGCCAGGGCCATGGAAAGGATGCCCCGGGTGGGCTTGAGGCGGCCGTCCAGGGAGAGTTCTCCAAAAATGATATACTTTTCCAGGCTTTCCTGCGGAACGATTTCCTGGGCCGCCAGGATGCCCAGGGCCACGGGCAGGTCGAAGCCGGTGCCTTCTTTGCGCACGTCGGCCGGCGCGAGATTTATAGTTACCCGATTGCCAGGGAATTTGTAGCCGGAGTTCTTCAGGGCGGCCCGGACCCGGTCCTTGCTTTCCTTCACTGCCACTTCAGGCAGGCCCACGGTGGCGAAATAGGGCATACCGGGGGCCAGGTCCACCTCGACCTCCACCAGGTAGGCGTCCACCCCCTTCAGGGCGCCGCTTTTAACTCGGGCCAGCATAATGACTTAGCAGTCGGCTGATCATCTGAAGAAGGGAGAGGCTGCGCCTCCCATCAGGACCGATACCAGGATGATCAACAGGGCGGCGATGGAAAATGTCTCAGTGTTGAGAAGCGGTTCGGACCCTTTCAGCCTCAAAAGGGAATAGGGCCAAATTTTCCGGGTGTCATAAAAGACCGAAACCGCCCAGATGGCCAACATTCCCACCTCGCCGATATAAATTACCGGCTTTCCCAGTCTAAAATTGAGAATCATACTACTGATGAGCAAAATGGTGATGCAAAAGATAATCGGCTTTTCGAAAATAATCACCGGCCAGTACCAGGCGCTTTTCTCTCTAAGGAATTTCATGATGCGGCTATATTTGTCGAAAACCCAAACTGGGTCAACGCCTTCAACCTTGAGCTGCACCGAATATCGGCTGAAATCCAGTAAAATGGTCTTATCGAACCTGGTCTTCTGACCCCAACCTTCAATCCATAAGGTTAGATCGTGCACCCGCTCGGGCAAGTCTTCCTGGACCAGGAAATCGGCCATAGTACTGCAAAATACCCGGCTGCCCTTCAGGGTAGTGGAAATCCGGAAATAGCGTTCGATCTCAGGGCGGGTAAAGGTCTCTTGGATGATCCGGGCCAGGTTGACCAGATCGTCCTGGTCCAGGAAACAAGGCCTGGCCCTACCCTGCTTCTCATATCTTTTTTCCAGGGGTTCCATGCGTCTTCCAATGCCGAAATGATCTGGCCCACGATAATCCATAACCCCCAGAATTTCAATAATAATAAAGTAGCCAGTGGTCAGTAGCCAGTTCCCAGTTTTCAGTTTTCAGTTTTCGGAGATTATAGTGATTGCCAAAAATAATTTCTTGTAGGGGCGCACCCGCGTGTGCGCCCTCCTGCGGGCGGACACATGGGTCCGCCCCTACAATCCATCGGATTATCGGAAAAAACTTTTGGCAAACGCTATATACAGAAGATAGGAGCGGCTCAGAAATGGTAGGAATGCGGAAGAAATCCCAAGAAAAAAGCTCAAACCCGGGTTGGGGATTTCGCCGGGGAAGGTTTGATCGAAGCCGGGAGACGGTGCGAGCCGCCGGGCAAAAAAAATTTCAGGCCTCGCCCTCGTCCAGAATATCTTCGAGGGATTGGCTGGAATAGCCGTAACACATGACAGGTTTCGGCACCGGGCTTTGCCGGATCCCCTTGATGCTCTTGGCCTGCTTTAAGGCCTTGCCGGATTCCATTTCCGTGGGGATGGGAGATTTGCTCTTGAGGAAGCCGGCCCTGAGGCCATAGATATCAAAGACAGTGCCGTTGTCGAACCAACCCAATTGCCGGCCGTTCCAGCCAAAGATTTTATCCTCCAGAAGATATCCGACCGCCCGGCCATCCCAGGTATAGATGGTAGTGCAATCCTCGGCGAAATAGGCCACGGGTTTGCCGCCTTTATTAAAGAGGGTGGTTTCCATGTTCACCGCCTCCCCGATTAACCATGATGGCGAATTAAGACCCGGCCTCTTGCCAGGCCGCGTGTTCGATCTTCATGCAGCGGTTCTCTACGACCTGCAGGCCGGCCTGCCGGGCTTTTTCAGCAGATACGGGCTCTTCCAACTCCAGTTGCATCCAGACAGCCTTGGCCCCTTTAGTGATCGCCTCGTCCACGATGGCAGGGATGGCTTCAACTTTGCGGAAGATGTCCACCACCTCCACCGGGAAAGGAATGTCTTTGAGGGTGGGGTAGCATTTCTCCCCCAAAATCTCCTGACAGCCGGGGTTCACCGGGATAATGCGGTAGCCGTGGCGTTGCAGGTATTGAGCCACCTGGTAGCTGGGACGTTCGGGATTTGAAGAGAGGCCCACCACCGCAATGGTGTGATAATCCTTAAGGATCTTATTGATTGCCGATTCCGCATTCTCTGTCATGGTCCCGACCTCCTTTATAAAAGTGAACAGTGAGCTGTAAGCAGTGAGCAGCAGTAAATCTTGTGGTTACTGCTTACTGCTCTCTGCTTACTGCTAACTAAAAAGTCATCGTGGTCCCTTCGGTAACTTTGGCTTCCTGCAGTTTTAAGGCATCTTCGATCTTCAGGACCGTCTTGATGTATTGATAGCCAAATTTGAGCAACTCCTCGTCATCGTCCCAAATCTTCTCCAGGATGTCCTCATCAACTGCGAAAAGTTGCAGGAAACGGCTCTTGAAGACAAATTTGCGGAATTGGTCCAGGTCGTACATCACCATGGCGAACAGGCGGCTGCCCCGCTCATCGGTGACCGGACCGCCGTCCTCCCCCCGGCGCAGCATCATGGTCTTCCATTCCAGGTTCATTTCGTCGTAATGGTCTACGCCCTGGTCTGCCCGCCAGGTGGCTACGGTCCATTCGGCCTCATCCTCGTAGCCGCGGCAGTGCGGTTCTCGAACGTAAAAATAGAATTCCTCCACCGCCTTTTTGCCCTGTTCCGGTTCGGTGATCAGGGTGCCCTGGCCGATGGGGTAGTAGCGGCAGGAGGCCGGGCGGTCGGTATAAACTTCGCAGCCAGTCACCGGTTTAACGAAGGGGCATTTTCCTTCAAACCGGGGCATATCCATGATGACCATGGGCAAGCCGGACTTGTCGTGATCCTCGCTGCGAGTATATTTGGCGAGAAATTCCCCGGAGGGGATTATGAGGCGGTTCTTCAGGCGCAAAATATCATAAGGGGTTAGGATAATAGTGGTTTTGCCACAGCACTCGGTAAAGCAGGGGACTCCCGGATGGCAGCGAAACCGGAAGCGGCTCTCCGGGGTGAGTTTCCGTGGCTCCACCACCTTCATATTCATGTCAACCATGCGATTACTCCTTTGGATTATTCCTTGTCAATCTCTAAATTTACCAGAAATTCTTTCCAAATAACAGCAGTAATGTGGGACAGCCGGGCGGCTGTCCTACCCTCTGCTTTAATCCTCCATCATCAGCTCCAGGCTGCGGGAGATTTCATCTTTAACCGAAAAGGGGGTGTTCGGGTCTGCTTCAAAGCGGTTCTGTAACTCGTAGGTGTCCATCTCCAGAGGGATAGCGGCATAATTGAAGCCCTGATTGATCCAGCCCATAAGATAGAGTTCCACGAATTTTTCCGGCCCCAACAGCTCATATTGCACGGCGTGCACCAATTCATGGAATAGGGTGACGTCGGGGTCGGCTCCCGGAAATTCATCAACCAGCAGGATGGTGTCCACATAGGTGATGCCGGAAAAGCTGGTAAAATCCAGCATGGGGATGGCCTTTTCGTCGAAGGTGGCGCGGTAGGCTTCGAGAAACTTGGGATTTTCCAGGGCCGGCACCATCACCAGCCGGACCTTTTGCAGAAGGGAGGGCTCAAAAAACGTGGAAAATTGAGCGATGGTCTGGTCCGCCAATTTTCTGGCCCGGGGCCGGTAGGCATTGCGTTGTTCCTTGATCCATTTTTGCCCCTGGGCAATTAACAGGGTCATGAGCTGGTTCATGTCCATGAGAGGCTCCTTTTAATAGCCAGTAGCCAGTTGTCAGTTGTCTTCGTCCAAAATGGTGCGTAGGATGCACCCCACTTTTCTGTACCCCACAAACCGCCAAATAGCAAGTTTGTGGGGTATAAATCCTTTCTTTGCCTCATATAGCGATTGCCAAAAATAATTTCTTGTAGGGGCGCACCCGCGTGTGCGCCCTCCTGCGGGCGGACACATGGGTCCGCCCCTACAATCCATCGGGTTATCGGAAAAAACTTTTGGCAAACGCTATAATACCAAGTTGCAGTCTAAAGCCAATTAATAATCCATTCGAAGCCTGTGGTGGAGGCGACCAATTCTCTGTCGTTTTCCAAGGCGACTAACGCTTCCACCAAACGATCTTCCACGGCATCCAGGCTGTGAAAAACTTCGTTGGCAAACCACTTTTCCCTGATCTCATCCCAGATATGCTCTACGGGGTTGAGCTGAGGACTATAAGGTGGCAGCGCCTCAAGCCTCATATTTTCTGGCACTGCCAGGTCATTGGCCTTATGCCAACCGGCCCCATCCAGGAACATCAGGATAAACTCATCTGGATGGCGCCGAGCCACTTCTTCTAAGAAGATGGACATGGCTTCGGCGATTACTACCGGCAAAACCAGACTGTCCAAAGTGCCGTCCTGTGGGCTTACCGCTCCAAAGGCGTAGGTATATTCACGAACGATCTGCATACCCACTTCCGGCCGGAAACCCTTGGGAGCCCAGCAACGTCAAATAGCGACCCACAAAAAAAGCCGGCCCCGAGAGGCCGGCTTTGGGTTAGGCGTACAAGGGCACGGCACGCCGTGCCCCTACAACTTAGAAGCCCCGTCCTGACATGCGGGCGTAGAGCATGGCCACGGTGCGGTATACCATGTGGGCCATCTTGGTGTAGGGGGCGTAAAAGAACAGAAAAAATACACTGCTCAGGTGCAGGAAGTACGTGGGGTACGCCAGAATCGCAATATGCGACAGGCGAAATACCCAGGAGAGCAATCCGGTGGCGCCCACGGCAAAGATCACATAAATCAACAGCCAGTCATAGTAGCCGCCAAAGCCGGCCTTCTCGGCATTGGCCCGGCGCTGCTGGATGATGTTATAGATCCCATAGAGCAGGCCGGCGGTGCCGACCATGGCCAGCAGCTTGATGGGCGAGAAAATAAAGTATGGGGACTCGTGATGCAGCACCCATTCGTTCAGGAAGCCCCAGCTGGTGACCACCAACAGAAAGATGAACCCGAACACCAAAAACAGGTGGTTAGTGGACCGGGGGTAGGTGGTTTCACACAGCCGGAAGCGGTTATGCATCAAGATGTCCTTGATGACCTCGATGAGGTTGCCCACCAGGTTGCCTTCAACCCGGACTTTCCAAGGGTTGTTGGCATTCAGGTCCTTCCAGAAGCTCAGGACGCCTTTGCCTAAGACCGCCACGGCGAAGAAGAAAGCCGGGACGAAGATGGCGTCCACCAGCCAGAAGGTGGGGAACATCTTGGAGTAGACAATGGGACCGTCAGGAATATGCAGACCCGAGCCCACCCCGATCATGCCGGTGAACTTGAGCATGAACAGCAGCAGCACGAACGGAAAGGCGATGAGCAACGGTAAATACCGGGAATCGCCCACCATCTTGGCCAGTTGCGGCGGTGCGGAGTATTTCTCGATGCACAACTTCCTGAGGACGTTCATCACTTCGCCGGGCTTGGCGCCCCGGGGACAGTAGACCGTGCAGTCGCTGCACTGGTGGCACAGCCAGATATCCGGGCTTTGCACCACCGACTCTATGCCCCATTGGGCCTGGAGCATCTCTTTCCGGGGGAAGGGTTTGCTATCGGGAGTGGGATTACAGACCACCGAACAGGTGTCGCACTGATAGCATTTCTTGACCGTGTCCCCCCCGGCGGCGATGACCCGGTTGACGAATTGCAGGTTAGGTTTGATAACAGGTGCGCCTGCCATGGATCATACCTCCTAAAATTCCTTGAAGGGGTTGGGGCCGGCCTCTATAACCTGCTTGACGAATCCGTCGATGAGTTCCGGCAGTTTATCGAACTCGGAGTGGGCTATCTGGAATTGCTGCACCCGGTTGGCTTCCAGCCCCAACTTGTCCAGGGTTTCCGAGAGCTTGCTCAGGCGGTAATTGCAGAGCTCGCTGCCCTTGGCAAAGTGGCATTGGTAATCGTCCCCGTATTTGCAACCCAGTAGAATCATACCATCGACGCCCCGGGACAGGGCGTCCGAGACCCAGACCATGTTGAACGATCCCATGCAGCGCAGCGGAATGAAACGGACTCTCGGATCGAGCTTCAGCTTGTGCAGACCCGCGGCATCCAGGGCCGGCATGGCGTCGTTCTCGCAGATGAGGCCGATGATCCGGTAAGGCGCATTGGGATCGTCTTCGTCCTCGAGTTCCGGCACATCGCAGGCCTTGAGCATGGAGCCGACGATGTCGACGCTGTAGTCCTTGAAGGAGACGATACGTTCCGGGCAGGCCCCCATGCAGGTGGCGCAGCGGCGGCAGCGGTTGATTTTATAGAACGGCGTACCTTTCTCGTCTTCTTCGATGGCGCCGAAGGGACATTCTTCCGTGCAGCGCTTACATGAGGTACAACGCTGCATAAACGGGTCGGGGAAGGTCTCGTCCCAGGCCCGGGGATGCACCGCCATACCCTCGGCCACGTGCTCCACCGCCTGGATGGCCTTGCAGGCCGCGCCGACGCCGTCCGCCATGGCCATGGGAATGGTCATGGCCTGGTGCACCGTGCCCGCGGCGTAGATCGCGGTGCGCCGGGTTTCGTACGGGAAGCAGATGAAGTTGGAGTCGGCGAAGCCGTCGTAGGCCCTGCTCTCCGGATTGGTCTCCGGCAACCAGGGACCTTGGCGGTAGCCGAGATTGATCACCGGCTCATCCATGGTCACCGGCACCAGGCCGGTGGCCAGGACCACCAGGTCGGCTTCGAAAACCACATTCTCGCCCAAAAGGGTGTCCTTGGCGGCGATATTGAGCTTGCCGTCGCCGGCCAGGGTGACGCCTTCGATCTCGGCCTTGGTCAGCATGACGCCGGGGTCGCTTTGCGCTTCTTTATAGAAGAGCTCGGTCTGGCCCGGGGTGCGGATGTCCTTGTAGAGGATCATGGCCGTGGCGTTGGGGTTCGAATGGCGCACATACAGGGCCTGCTTCAAGGAAGCCAGGCAGCAGAAGTCGGAGCAGTACGGCAAATGCTCCGGATCCCGAGAACCGGCGCATTGAATGAAGGCGACGTTCTCGACCGGTTTGCCGTCGGAAGGACGGACAATCTTGCCCTGCTTGGCCAGCTCTTCCATCTCCACGTTGGTGATGACGTCCTTGGAGAGGCCGTAACCCAGCTTGGTGAGCTTGGTGGCATCGTAAGGCCTGAAGCCCGCCGCGACCACCACGGCGCCCACCTGGAAGGTCTCCTCCACGCCGTTCACCGTGACGGTGGTATCCAAGAGGCCCGGCTGCCCGTCGATCTTTTCGATCTTGGCGTTGGTCAAGACCCGGATCTTGGGATTGCCCTGGACCTGTTTGACCCTATCGAAGATCGTGGGATTTTGCAGGGTGGTGAAGGGGAAGCTGGAAGGGGTCTGGCGGAACAACTTGGCCGCATAGCCGCCCAACTCCGCCTCTTTTTCTGCCAGGACCACATTGTAGCCGTCATTGGCGGCTTCCAGGGCGGCGCTTAAGCCCGCGGCGCCCCCGCCAATGACCAGGATGGTCTTGTTGCATTCAGTCTGATAAGGCTCCGGCAGGTCGGATTTTTTAATCCGGGCGCAGTACATGCGCAGGTAGTCCTCGGCCAGGTTCTGGGTTTCCTCGGTATTGGGCTCCTGGGTCCAGGCCACCAGTTCCCGGATATTGCAGCGTTCCACCAGGACGTTGGGGAAATCCAGCTCTTCGTATTTCACCCGGGGGGAGCAGGCCGCGATGACCAGGGAGTTGATGCCCTCGCCTTCGGGCTTGATATCTTCGAGGACCATGGCCCGGGCTTCGGGAGAACACATGATGTCGTGCTCTTTGATGAACTGGATCTTGCCCTCTTTCTTGATGACCTTTTGCAGGCTCTCAAAATTGATGGCGCCGCCGATGCCGCAGCCCTTACACAAATAGACACCGTATTTTTTATCCATTTATGACCTCCTGCCCAGGGCGATGAGACTCTTCAGGGCGGCCCCGGTGGCGTCCTCATTCGATTTCATGACATCCAGGGGGCCCTTCAAAGTACCCACGGCGAAGATTCCCGCCGGCAAGAGTTCCTCGATGATAAAGCCGTCCGGGGTATAGGAAATCGGCAGGGCGCAGGGAGAATTCTTGGTGGAGGGCACCATGCCCGCCGCCAGCACCACCATGTCAAAGGTCATGGTTTCCTTGTCGCCGGTGGCGGTATTTTCGGCCACCACCACGACATCATCGCTGCCGGGGGCCTGGCTGACCTTGGCGATCTTGCCCCGGATGAGCTTGACATTCTCCATGTCCCGGACCTTCCAGAGAAATTGTTCATAGCGGCCCGGGGTGCGCAGGTCGATATAGAAGATATGCGCCTCAGTTTCCGGGTCTTTTTCCGCCAGGTAAGTGGCCTGCTTCAGGGAGGCCATGCAGCAGATATAGGAGCAGTACGGCAGGTGGTTTTCATCCCGGGAGCCGGCGCACTGCACGAAGGCCACCTTTTTGGGAGCCTTGCCGTCCGAGGGCCGCAGGATCTGGCCGCCGGTGGGGCCATTGGCGGCCGCCAGGCGCTCCATCTGCATGTTGGTAACAACGTTGTTCACCACGCCAAACCCCAGGTTGTCGGCCTGGGCGATGTCGTAGGGCTCCCAACCGCCGGCCAGGATGATGGCCCCGACGTTGAAATTCAAGTTCTGAGCCTTCATATCCAGGTCGATGGCTTCGTACTTACAGGCCTCTTTGCACTTCTGGCCGCAGTCGCCGCTGCACACGGAGGCGTCGATGACGTACTTCTGCGGGAAGGCAAAATCGAAGGGAATGTAGGCGGCCTTGGTCTTATCCAATCCGAAGTTAAAAGTGTTCACCCGCTGGGTGGAGCAGGCCTGGGCGCAGGCGTCGCAGGCCACACAGCGGTCGTTGACGAAACGCGGCGCCACCTGCACGGTGACATCGAAGTTGCCGGCCGACCCACTGATCTGGGTGACTTCCGCCATAGTATAAAAGCTAATGTTAGGGTTTTCTTTGATCCGGCGGAATTGGATCTCCAGCCCGCAGGTGGGCGGACAGAGCTTGGGAAAGTATCGGTGGAGTTGGGCCACCCGGCCGCCCAGGTAGGGGGCCTTCTCAGTGATGATCACCTGAGACCCGGCTTCCGCCGCCTCCACGGCCGCGGTGAGACCGCTGATGCCTCCCCCGATGACCAGAATCTTGCGATTTTCGGCGTTCACACAAGTCCTCCTTCAGGACATTTCGCCAGCGGAAACTTGGGCCGCGATAACCTCAGTCCGCCAGCAGGTTCAATATACCTCCAATATAACATTGTGAATAGAAGTGCAAGCGAAAACTTTAGTAGCCAGTTGCCAGTAGTCAGTAGCCAGTAAAAGACAAAATTAAAGCTTTTCACTGGCTACTGGCTACTGGCTACTGACTACTGACCACCTAAAAAAATGGCCGTGGCAGGCTTCTCGCCACGGCCGGGCGAATGCGGCCCGGGGTCCCGGAAACCGGGACCCCAAGCACCGCGTTTGATGTTAGTCAACCAACTGTTTGTAGGGCTCGTCGTGCCAGGTCCACTCGTTGGTGTCCTTGTTGTACTGAGAAATGGTGAACACCTTCCACTTGCTGTCGTCGATGGACAGGAAGTCGGCACGATAGTAGTAGCCGGGATAACGGGACTCTTCCCGGTGCAGGATGTGCCGCAGGTGGGCCTCACCGGCCAGGATGCGGTGATACTGTTCCCAGGCCCGCATCAGTTCGTGCAGGTCGCCGGCGGCCAGCTTGGCGGCGTCTTCCTTCAGCAGGGTGAGGCGCTTCAAGCCTTCTTCCAGCATGATCTTGTTGGTCTGGTACATGGGGGTAACACCAGCCACGTATTCGTCCATCAGCTTCTGCAACCGGGTCTGGACCTGTTTGGGCCGCAGGTAGTTGGGGTTGATGTCCGGAGCGGAGGTGTAGTTTTTGTACTTCTCGAAGATCTCGTACGGCAGGTAGATGGAAGCCACGACCTCGTCAACATTCTGGGCCGCTTCCAACTTGTCGTTCTTATGGTCCAGGATGAAGGCGATGGCGCCCTTGGCAGCCATGCGGCCCTCAGCGTGGGACCCGGAGGAGAACTTGTGACCGGAGGCGCCGACGCCGTCACCCGCGGTGAACAGGCCGTCGACGGTGGTCATGCGGTCATAGCCCCAGAACCAGCTGTCCGGAGCGCCCATGTAATTCTTGGAGGGGCCGGACACCCACAGACCGGCGCAGCCGGCGTGGGAACCGAGCAGATAGGGCTCGGAGGGGATGATTTCCGACGGCACCTTGTCGGGCTCCATGTTGAAGGAAGCCCACAGGGAGGCGGCGGAGATGGACATATCCAGGAAGTCTTCCCAGGCTTCGGCTTCGAGGTGCTTCAGCTCTTTCTTGGAGAGAACCTCGGCCAGGGCCTTCATGGCTTTGTCGGTGTGCATCATGATGGGGCCGCGGCCAGCCCGCATTTCCATCATGGCGGCATGGTTCCGCAGGCAGGTGCCGGGGTTGTCGGCGTAGCCGGGGTATTCTTTCTTGACCTGCTCCCAGTTCTTCGCCATGTAGTCTTCGCCGTAAGCGTTGGTGGCCTGGGCCTTGAAGAACAGGAACCAGGCGCCGACCGGGCCGTAACCGTCCTTAAAGCGGGCGGGGACGAAACGGTTTTCCATCAGCACCATCTTGGCGCCGATTTCGGCGGGCATGGCATAGGTGGAACCGGCGTTCCATACGGGGTACCAGGCACGGCCCTGGCCTTCACCCACCGACCGGGGCCGGAAGACGTTGACCACACCGCCGCAGGCGATGATCATGGCTTTGCATTTGAAGACATAAGCCTTGTGTTCACGGACGCTGAAACCCACGGCGCCGCATACGCGGTTGCTGTTGGCCTTGTCGGTCAGCAGCTTCACGATGAAGACGCGCTCGTAGATGTTGTCCATGCCCAGGGCGTTCTTGGCGGCTTCGGCCACGATCACCTTGTAGGACTCGCCGTTGATCATGCACTGCCAACGGCCGGAACGGACGCACTTACCACCGTCTGCCAGGCGGGGGAGACCCTCGTCTTTGGCAACTTGACCGTCAACGG
The DNA here is from genome assembly GCA_023381945.1 of Deltaproteobacteria bacterium. Next base: position 27,060 of record JAMCQY010000432.1, on the reverse strand, counting down.
TGTGGCCTTCGGCGTCTTTCTGCCAGATGGGGAGGCCCCAATCCTGGAAGTCCTGCACGGTCTGGTCGACGTGGGCGCCCAGGGAGTAGATCAGGTCTTCACGGACGATGCCCATGAGGTCGGTGCGGACCATTTTCACGTAGTCGGCAATCTTGTTTTCCGGGCCGATGTAGGTGTTGATGGCGGAGAGGCCCATGGCCACGGCGCCGGAACGGTCCAGAGCAGCTTTGTCAACCAGGGTAACCTTAATGCCGGCGGCCTTGGCCCAAGCCATAGCTTCGACCGCGGCGCCGGTGCAAGCCATGCCGCCGCCCACCAGGAGCAGGTCGGTTTCGATAGTTTCTACCGGCGGTTTTTCACAGAAAGACCAACGACAAGTTTCCATTTCCGACATGATATTTATCTCCTTCGTTTTTTCAATGGTTGGTCAAACTACTCTTTGCGGGCCGGGCCGGTGTAGAAACCGGGCTGCTTCAGAGCCGCCAAGTCGGTGGGCAGGGTTTTGCCCTTGAAGCACTCAATGGAACCTTCAGCGGTGGTCCGGATGGGGAACTTGAACCGTTTCACGGTCTTCTGATCCCGGAATTTAATGGTCCACATGATGGAGTCGGTGCCGCGCATCGGGTAGGTGCTGGAGCCTAAGGGCATAATGTCGGCATAGTGCCGCACTTCGATAGCCTGCTGGGGGCAGATCTTTACGCAGTTGTAGCATTCCCAGCACTGATCGGGCTCCTGGTTGAAAGCCTTCATTTTCTCATGATCCAGGATCATCAGGTCATTGGGGCAAATGTACTGGCAAGCGGTCTTGTCCAGAGCCTTGCAGCCGTCACATTTTTCCACGATTACGAAACTCGGCATAACTTTAAAACCTCCTCGTTAGGGTTGAAGCGTTGTTCTTTACTATGCTTGCAGAGGGAAAGGCGGAAACCGTTTCCGCCTTTTCCCAACTTTACGCCTTACTTCTTCGCCGAGATATCCCCGGTGGCAAAGCCGTGCACCTTGACTTCCACCTTCTCGGTCAGGCCGCGGTAGTACTTCCGCAGCACGGCCAGAACTTCGGGGCGGCTGAAGTGATCCGGCACTTCCATGTCTTCGGAGAGCATCTTGCGCAGCATGGTGCCGGAGAGCATCAGACGGTCTTCCTTGCCATGGCAGCAGGTGCGCATCGAGGCCATGCCGTCGCACTTGTGGCAGTAGAAGGTCCAGTCGATGGGCAGAGGTTTCAGCTCCAGGGCATCCGCCGGGATGCAATGGAAGATCTTCTGGGCGTCGAAGGGGCCGTAATATTCGCCCACGCCGGCGTGGTCACGGCCGACGATCAGATGGGAGCAGCCGAAGTTCTGACGGAAGACCGCATGGAACAGGGCTTCCCGGGGGCCGGCGTAACGCATATCCAGGGGATAACCGGACTGGATGACGGTGTCCTTGACGAAATAGTGTTCTGTCAAGACGTTGATGGCCTCGGTGCGCACTTCGGCCGGGATGTCGCCGGGTTTCAGTTTGCCCAGCAGTTGGTGGATCAGGACGCCGTCGCAGACTTCGATGGCGATCTTGGCCAGGTATTCGTGGGAGCGGTGCATGGGATTGCGGAGCTGCAAGGCGGCGATAGTGTTCCAGCCCTTTTGCTCGAACATCCTGCGGGTCTCAGCGGGACGGAGGTAGAGGCCGGGATACTGCTTCGGAAAGGGGCCTTCGCTCCAGACCTTGACGGTGCCGGCCAGGTTGACGTCGGCCTGGCCCATAACCATCTGGACGCCCGGGTGGTCCATCTCGTCGGTGGTGAAGACCTGTTTGCATTCCCACTTTTTGTCGATCTTGTACTTCTCGGTGACCTTCATGGTCCCCATCATCTCTTCCGTCTCTTCGTCGATCAACAAGACTTCCTGACCGATTTTGATCGAGTCGGCCTTGCCCTGGTTGACGGACATGGTGACCGGGATGGGCCAGAAGGTGCCGTCCGTAAGTTTCATGTCATCGCTGCAGGAGCCCTTCCAGTCGTCGTGGCCCATGAAGCCGTCCAGGGGGGTGAAGCCGCCGATGCCCATCATGATGAGGTCGGCCGTTTCCCGGGAGGACAGGGTGACTGCGGTGAGTTCCTTGGCCCGCTTTTTCTCTTCGGCGATTTCCTGCGGAGAAAGCAGCAAGGGTTTTAATTTCTTTTCTTTACCGTGTGGATTTACCAAACCAACTTTACATTGGGTAGGTTCAACAACCATCTATCTTCCTCCTCGGGAATTAAGAGTTTTAAGGTCCAAATGTTCGAAATCGTTGTAAAAATGTGAAAAATTTCACATGCCATTCAGTTTCTCACAATAAATCATATTCCAACCCTTGTCAATAATTTTTTCACGAGCAAATTAATTTCATGCCGCGGTGATTCTGAAGCGTTTCAGGGGGAGGCAAGCACCTAAAATAACGCGATCATTTTTGTGCGTGGAAAGCACCGCCCAGCTCATTTGAGCATTTGTTCAATAAACCTCAGACAGACTGGGGCCTTACGCCCCTTTTTGGTTTGAGAAGAAGAGTTCAAGCCGTCAAGCGGTAGATCGGCGTCGGCTCCTGCCGGCCACGGAGAATCACCGGCGCCAGCGCCTTCAATTGGAACCGGCCCTCCACCTGCTGATAGGTGGCGGCGCTCACCAGGGTGTCGGCATCCATTTCCTTGGCGTACTCCTGCAGCCGGGCCGCCACATTCACCGCATCGCCGATGACGGTAAAATCCATCCGCTTGTCCGAGCCGATGTTGCCGACGATGGCCTCGCCGGTATTAATGCCGATCCGCATCCCTTTGATGGGGGTGCGCTTTTGCGCTCGCAGCCTGGCCAGGCGGCGCTGCATGGATGCCGCGCATTGCACCGCCCGGCTGGCGGCGTCGGGCAAAGGCACCGGCACCCCAAAGACGGCCATGAGGGCGTCGCCGACGTATTTGTCCAAGGTGCCTTGATGTTTGAAGACCAAATCCACCATCTCGGTAAAAAAGAGGTTAAGCACCTCCACCACCTCTTCCGGGGACATGGCGGCGGACATATTGGTGAAGCCCTTGATATCGGCAAACAGCACGGTCACTTCCTGGCGCCGGCCCCCCAACTGCAAAAGGGCCGGATTTTTCAGGATCTCCGCGCACATCTCCGGTGACACATAGCGGGAGATGGTGTCCCGGAGCAGATGTTTCTCCTGGTAGAGACGCAGTCGGCTCCTAAGCGTGGCTTCGTGACTGGCCTCCTCAGCAGCGATCTCCCTAAGCAGCCTTTTTAATTCAGGATCATCGCTCTCGCTGGCCAGGTCCAGGTAACTCTTGCGAGCCTCCAGCTCATGGGAGATGGCCAGCTCGATGGCCTGGATGATGTTTAATTCTGGTTTTTCGTTTTCCGTTTTTCGTTTTCCGTCTTCCATAACGTTTTTATAACCCCGTTTTCAGTTTTCCGTTTTCTGTTTTCCGTGAAAGACCTCCCTGGCGACGAAGACATCGGTGGCCCAGGCTTTCTGCCCGCGTTGCGGCAGGCTGAAGCCTACGGTTAATCCGGAAGATTTGGCATTATCCTAAGATGTAATCACGCGTAACGACAAAATCTCCCTGTTGATTTGTTTTTTACGGAAAACGGAATACGGAAAACTGTATCTCAAGAGCCTCTTGCAAACTGTAGCCGCAGGCCAGCCTGCGCTTGCACAGGCTGGAAAGCCTGTGCCACCAGGGAATTATCCGGCAATTAAGAAGATTCTTCTTTCTCTAAATGAATTTTGCAAGAGGCTCTCAATAAACCACTTCAACCAGATACAGGCCCCGGCCAGGCGCGGTGGGGCCGGCCAGGCGGCGCTCGCCATTTTTGAGCAATTCCACCAGCAGGGAAGGCTCGGCCTTACCCTTCCCGACCTCCACCATGGTGCCCACCAGGCTGCGGACCATACCCCGCAGGAAGCCATTGCCGGTGATGGTGAAGCGCAGCCAGCCACCGGGGTGGGTCTGCCAGTCCGCTGAAAAAATCCGGCGCACCGGATTGCGGTTGCCGCTGCCCGAGGCCCTGAAGGCGGAAAAATCATGTTCCCCTGGCAGGGCTAGGGCGGCCGCGGCCATGGCCGGCAGATCGAGTTTTTGCGAAAGCCACCAGCCGTAATGATGGTGCAGGGGCGAGCGGTCGGGCCGGTTCAGGATGCGGTATTCGTAAGTCTTGGAAAGGGCCGACTTGCGGGCGTGAAACTCTGGGGAGACTTCCTGGGCCTCCAACACGGCAATATCATGGGGCAGCATGGAGTTCAGCCCCTCATGGAAGGCCTTTAAGGGGATAGTGCTGTTGGTGCGGAAATTGGCGACCTGGCCCAGGGCATGAACCCCGGCGTCGGTGCGGCCGGAGCCGATAAGCTTTATGGGCTCATCGGTGAGACGCTGCAAAGACTCCTCGATGACTTGCTGAATGCTGAGATCGCCCTTTTGGCGTTGCCAGCCGTGGTAGCGGCTACCGTCGTATTCTAACAGGAGGCGGATATTGCGCGGGGGAGGCATATGATGGATCCAGATAATGTAGAGCCGGCGCCCTCGCCGGCTTAAGAACCGCCGAGGGCGGCGGTTCTACATCGAAAGCTATGGAAGCATCGGCACCAGGTCCAACCCGGTGGTCTCCGGAAACCCCATCATCAGGTTAAAATTATGCACTGCCTGGCCGGCCGCGCCCCGGTGGAGGTTGTCAATGGCCGAGACCACGATGACCCGGTTACGGGCGGCGTCCACCTTCACGCCGATATCGCAGTAATTGCTGGCCCGGACATTGACGGTGTTGGGCAAAACCCCAGGGGGCTGGAGCCGGATGAAGGGTTGATCGGCATAGAAGCTCTGATAAAAATTGAGAATCTCTATTTCGGTTAAAGGCATCGTCAACCGGGCGTACAAGGTCCCCAGGATGCCCCGGCTCATGGGCGTAAGGTGCGGGGTGAAGGTGACCATTACCTGCTCTCCGGCCAGCAGGCTCAACTCCTGCTCCATCTCCGGGTTATGGCGGTGCTCCGCCACCTTGTAGGCCCGGAAGCCCTCGTTGACTTCGCAAAATGAGGCAGGCAGGGACGAGGTCCGGCCGGCGCCGCTGACTCCGGACTTACAATCGGCAATGAGAGAATCCAGGCAAACCAGCTTATTCTGCACCAAGGGAGCAAACCCCAGGATGACGCAGGTGGGATAGCAGCCGGGGTTGCCCACCAGCCGGGAGCGGCTGACCGCGTAGCCGTGGATCTCCGGCAGGCCGTAGACCGCCTCACTCAACAGGTCCTTGGCGCTGTGGGGCTGGTAATACTGTTCATAGACCGCGGCGTCCTTGAAGCGGAAGTCCGCGCTCAGGTCTACTACCTTGCAGTCCCGCTCCAGGATAGGGGGTATCATGCTCATGGCGGCCTGATGCGGCACCGCGGTGAAGACTACGTCAACCGCGGCGGCGCATTCCTCGGCAGCACAGTCGCTGAAGGTGAGCGGGACGATACCGGCCAGGGCCGGGAAAATTTCGGCTACCGGGCGGCCCGGATATTCGAGGGAATGGAGAGCTACCAGTTCACAGCCGGGGTGGCGGACCAAAATCCGCACCAGTTCCAGCCCGGCATAACCGGAGGCGCCGATAATGGCGACTTTTATCTTTTTCATGGGAATTGGCTTTGCATTGGGAGACCGTCCCAATTCGCACGTGGAAGGGATAAACCGCGTAGGGGCGGGTTTAAAACCCGCCCCTACAAATACCGTCAGAAGCCGCTTTAAAGTCCCCCCATTTCAAGGGGAGGTATCCAAGGTTAGCGCTTCGAATACTGGCAACCGCGGCGGGCGCCCCGGAGACCGTACTTCTTCCGCTCTTTGATGCGGGAGTCCCGGGTGAGGAAGCCGGCTTTCTTCAGGACCGAGCGCAGCTCGGGGTTGAAGATCACCAGGGCCCGGCTCAGGGCGTGCTTCACTGCACCGGCCTGACCTTCCACGCCGCCGCCCCGGACGTTGACCACGATATCGAAATCGGGACCCACGTTAACCAGCTCCAGGGGCTTACGCACCAGATTACGGGTGGTCTCCATGGGAAAATATTCTTCCAGATTGCGCTGATTAACCAAAATCCGGCCGCTGCCAGGGCGTAAATAAACCCGGGCGATGGCCGATTTGCGCTTGCCGGTGGCATTAATGCTTGCTGGCGCCGCCATCAATCCTCCCAAGGAAAGGCTGCCGGTTGCTGAGCCTGATGGGGGTGTTCCCCGCCGGCGTAAATCTTCAGCTTCTTGAGCAACTGCCTTCCCAGGCTATTTTTCGGCAACATGCCGCGTACGGCGTGGCGCAGCACTTCTTCGGGCTTCTTTTGGAGCTGCTGCCGGGCGGTAATTTCCTTCAGCCCGCCCATGTAGCCGGAATGCCGATAATACATCTTGTTATCCAATTTTCTGCCGGACAAAAGCACCTGCGCGGCATTGACCACTACCACGAAATCCCCGGTATCGATGTGGGGAGTGAAGACCGGCTTGGTCTTGCCCCGGAGCACCATGGCGATGCGGCTGGCCAGGCGGCCCAGGATCTTGCCCTGGGCATCCACAAGGTACCAATTCCGGGGGATTTCCCCCTGATGGGCTGTATAGCTTTTCATATCGAGACACTCCTGATATTAACCATAGAAATATATCGGGCTGTCACTGCCTTTGTCAAGGGGGCAGATGAATTAAATGCAGTTTTCAGTGGCCAGTTGCCGGTTGTCAGTTAGAAGAAATAAATAGAAGAAAGAATTTTCGGTTCATCCGGTTTAAGCGTACATTTTCCCCGGTGGGGTAGCGGAAACGGCCGGCAGGAGTCGCGTCCACAAGGGCATACTTCCCCTTGATCCTATCCCGAACCAGATTAATTTCTTGGTCAGCGAGGTGATTTCTCTTTGGACAAGCCTAACTCTGTGCGGCCAGGTCTTGAGGATTCAAGGATCTTTGTTTTTGGCAGGTCAGGCCTGGTCCGGGAAGGAACCGGTCCTGAGCTTTGGATTTTTATGATGGGCTTATTACCAGCAGCCCCAGCCCCCGTAGTTCGTGGCCGGGTAAGTGTAATACTGGCCCGACCAATCGGTCGTGCTAGCGTATGGCGTGTACCGGCCGGGGGCGGCGACCATGGGACAGTAGCCGTTTCTCGTCCGGGGGCAGTAGTACTTGCCGGGGGAGCCCACCATGGAACAATTATGAGGTCCCGAGTAAGCGGTATATTGGCCGCCCGTGTTGCCTCCCCAGCTGCAAGCCATCGCCGCGCTGGCGCCGAGAGTCAAAACCAGTATGGTTGCCATTATTATTATGCTTTTCTTTTTCATGGTCGCTATCTCACTCGTTTATTTATAGAGCTTCGGTTGCGTATTACCAGCAACCCCAACCGCAGCCCCTGCCGGGGTAGTACTGTGGGGTTAATCAAGCCGTCCGGCCCATGGTCATTCTTGCTGACTAAAAATTCCCCATCGTGAATTTTTTCTGTGAAGATTCTGCGCAGTTTTTGGGGTCGGTTTTAATGGGAAGCAGACGGCCTGTCCTGATTCGTTCTCGAAAAACAGCCGGAAAGCCTCCTCATCGAATCGAAGCATCAAGCCTGTACATTGAGCGCAAATGGCCGCAATATCATGAGGCCCGGCCAATCTTTGCTCCATGGATCCACATTCTATACATCGATATTCGTATATGGCCATAACTATCGGTTTCCTTAGAGGTTCCTCTGAAAACCTCCCCGGTGGCCTGGCAGCCACCGGGAAGACCAAGGAAGGATTAGTGGATGGGTTGAAGGTTAATCGGCTTATTCTTAGACATCAGCCATATCCCAGCGGACGGACCTGCCCATCAGATTGCCGGATGGCGCGCTACTGGGCGTTGCCGGTGTTCATGTTCATGGAACCGGTCTGGCCGGAGCCCGTCATGGAACCGGTCTGACCAGAGCCAGTCGTGGAGACCTGTTGGCCGGAGCCCGTCGTGGAGCCACCCTGACCAGAGCCAGTCGTGGAGACCTGTTGGCCTGAGCCCGTCGTGGAGCCCTGTTGGCCGCCGCCCGCCATCATGGAGCCGCCGCCCATCATGGAGCCGCCGCCCATCATGGAGCCGCCGCCCCCCATCATGGGGCCGCACCCGCCCATCATGGGGCCGCACCCGCCCATCATGGAGCCGCCACCGCCCATCATGGGGCCGCACCCGCCCATCATGGAGCCGCCGCCGCCCATCATGCCGCCGCCGTGCGGTGCGGCCATTGCCGCGCCGGCAAACAATACCGTTACCGAAAGAACTGCCGCCAACCCCGTAATCTTCTTCACAGCTGCTTCCTCCTTTTGATTTGTTAACCCCCTTGGAGTAACCTGACGAACGGAGTATGCAACAGCCATACCAGAAGCGTCCTGAGAATGTAACCCATGAACATATCAAGAGATGCCCGGCCAGGACGCCGCTGCCGCGATGAACCGCCCTTTGAGCAAGAAATAGCCACCGGGGTGATCAAGTGTGAAAATCCTGCGCAAGGGCGCCGCGGCCAGAAATAGAAATTATAGTGATTGCCAAAAGTTTCTTCTGGTGGCCGGCTTTTCAAATCCCCCTAAATCCCCCTTTTTCAAAGGGGGACTTTTAAAGGAATTCCACTGAGTTCCCCCTTTGAAAAAGGGGGGATAGGGGGGATTTTGAGAAGTTGCGTACACAACAGACCCCCTTGCAAAATTCATTTAAAGAAAGAAGAATCTTCTTAATTGCCGGATAATTCCCTGGTGGCACAGGCTTTCTAGCCTGTGCAAGCGCAGGCTTGAAGCCTGCGGCTACATTTTGCAAGAGGCTCATTTAGGAAAAAACTTTTGGCAATTGCTATAAGGGTGATCCCTCCACTTACACCTATCTGATTGCGGCTGGCCGGTACTAAGGAGGCGGAGCAAATTAAAAGCCCTTCCCGAAAGCTTTGGGGGTTTCGGGAAGGGCGTCGGGAGGTTTGGGGATTACCCGGAATAGCGTTGGTCTTGCCAGTCCGATCTGATCTTGGATTTTGATTATTTGCAGGTACTGAAGAACAAGGTTACCAGCCCTGAGGGCCCGTCATGGAGCCCTGTTGGCCTGAGCCCGTCATGGAGTCCTGTTGGCCTGAGCCCATCATGGAGCCCTGTTGGCCTGAGCCCATCATGGAGCCCTGATGGCCGGAGCCCATCATGGAGCCCTGTTGGCCTGAGCCCATCATAGAGCCGCCGCCCGCCATCATGGCGCCGCCGCCCATCATGGAACCGCCGCCGCCCATCATGGAGCCGCCGCCGCCCATCATGGAGCCGCCGCCCCCCATCATGGCGCCGCCCGGCCCCATCCCACCGCCGCCGCAAGGTCCGGCCATTGCCGATGCGGCAAGTAAACCCATAGCCAAGACGACTACTGTCATTACCATAATCTTTTTCAATTTTGCTTCCTCCATTTGGGTTTGTCAGCCCCTCGGGGCCAACTGACCTGGAAAGAAGCAACAGCCATGCCAGATGCGTCCTGAGAATGTAACCCATGAACATATCAGGAGATGCCCGGCCCGGACGCCGCTGCCGCGATGAACCGCCCTTTGAGCAAGAAATAGCCACCGGGGTGATCAAGTGTGAAAATCCTGCGCAAGGGCGCCGCGGTTAAAAATAGAAATTATAGTGTTTGCCAAAAGTTTCCTCTGGTGGCCGGCGGCTCTATGATGGGCTCAGGCC
>JAMCQY010000432.1:0-17388 GCA_023381945.1 Deltaproteobacteria bacterium | reverse complement strand
TTTTGAGAAGTTGCGTACACAACATTTATAGCGTTCGCCAAAAGTTTTTCCGATAACCCGATGGATTGTAGGGGCGGACCCATGTGTCCGCCCGCAGGAGGGCGCACACGCGGGTGCGCCCCTACAAGAAATTATTTTTGGCAACTGCTATAGGAAAAATCTTTTGGCAATTGCTATAAGGGTGGTCCCTCCACTTACACCTATCTGATTGCGGCTGGCCGGTATTAAGGAGGCGGAGCAAATAAAAAGCCCTTCCCGAAGCTTTGGAAGCTTCGGGAAGGGCGAGGCGGGTTTTAAGGATTGTGCGGCGCGGTCGCTACTGCGCGTTGCCGGTGTCCATGTTCACGTTCATGGAACCGTGCTGGCCGGAGCCGGTCGTGGAGCCATGTTGACCGGAGCCAGTCATGGATCCATGTTGGCCGGAACCCGTCATGGAGCCGTGCTGGCCCGCACCCATCGTGGCCCACTGCTGGCCCCCACCCATCATGGCCCCGTGCTGGCTTGCACCCATCATGGCGCTGTGTTGGCCCTGCTGGCTTGCACCCATCATGGCCCCCTGCTGGGCCGCACCCATCATGGCCCCGTGCTGGCCCGCACCCATCATGGCGCCACCTTGAGGGCCGCCCATCATGCCGCCATGCTGCCCGGCCATTGCCGCTCCGGCAAGTAAACCCATGGCCAAAACAAATACTGTCATTACTATCATTTTCTTCATGGTTGCTTCCTCCTTTTTGATTGTTGGCCCCATTCAGGCAACCTCATTGCAAGGAGTGCAACCGCTATGCCAGATGTACTTTACATTGTACTTTACATAATTATAACTCTTGGATATAGTTAGGAATATCCGGCCAGGACGCCGCTGCCGCGATGAACCGCCCATTGAGCAAAAAATAGCCACCAGAATGATCAAGGTGTGAAAATCCTGCGCAAGGGCGCCGCGGTTAAAAATAGAAATTATAGTGTTTGCCAAAAGTTTCTTCTGGTGGCCGGCTTTTCAAATCCCCCTAAATCCCCCTTTTTCAAAGGGGGACTTTTAAAGGAATCCCACTGAGTTCCCCCCTTTGAAAAAGGGGGGATAGGGGGGATTTTGAGAAGTTGCGTACACAACATTTAGGAAAAAACTTTTGGCAATTGCTATAAGGGTGGTCCCTCCACTTACACCTATCTGATTGCGGCTGGCCGGTATTAAGGAGGCGGAGCAAATTAAAAGCCCTTCCCGAAGCTTTGGAAGCTTCGGGAAAGGCGAGGCGGGTTTTAAGGATTGTGCGGCGCGGTCGCTACTGCGCGTTGCCGGTGTTCATGTTCACGTTCATGGAACCGCTCTGGCCGGAGCCAGTCGTGGAGCCGTGCTGACCGGAGCCAGTCATGGATCCAGTTGGCCGGAACCCGTCATGGAGCCGCCGCCCATCATGGCGCCGCCCGGCCCCATCCCACCGCCGCCGCAAGGTCCGGCCATTGCCGATGCGGCAACAGCCATACCAGAAGCGTCCTGAGGATGTAACCCATGAACATATCAAGAGATGCTCGGCCAGGACGCCGCTGCCGCGATGAACCGCCCATTGAGCAAAAAATAGCCACCAGAATGATCAGGGTGTGGAAATCCTGCCAACGGCGCTGCGGTTAAAAGTAGAAATTAAGGGTGGTCCCTCCGGCATAGTCGGGGGCGCCGTCCATAATGCCCTTCTGGAAATAAAGGTTGCCGCTGATTCTTTTGGTAAAAAAGTATTCCAAGCCGAGGGTGGCGCTGAGGTATTGTTTCGAGACCGAGGTAATCCGCGTGGCGAAATTCGCTTCGAGATAAGGCTTGAAGCTGGCGGTGACCCAACGGGCATAGCCAACCCCAGAAGAGAAAAAGTTGTTCAGGCTAACGCCGGGGGGATCTCCCAGAACAGTGTAACCGGCATAGCCGTAAACAATATTCCGGTCAAAGTTCTTGCGAAAGGCCAGGCCGCCGCCGCCGTCGAATTCGCCAGTGCCCAGGGCTCGGGAACGGTCAGCGGTGGGGAACTTGACCGCGCCGTACACGCTGAGGGCGGGAAAGTCCGGCGTTTCCTCGACAAATATGTAATTAGCCGAGGCGGTAAGGTCTCCCAGGCCGAAAGTAGCGCCCCGGCGAGTCGCCCCGATGCCGGGGAACACCCCTATCGGCACACCCTCCACCGTGGCGGCGGTGCCGTTTTTTTGATATAAAAAAGGAAGGGTTAAGGCTAACGTCAGGCGCGGGGTGGCATAGTATTTGAGTGTTTGCGGCAAGTAGACGTAGGTTATGTGGGCATTGACCCCGTAATCGCCGTAGCTGGCATAGACCCCGGAATGAAAGGAGAACTTGGGGGGGGCTTCGATCTGTTCGGCATGAAGGACTTCGGCCTGTTCGGCATGAAGCATAACAGGGGAGCATATAAGGACAAATATGAGGCATACCCCCAGAAGTCGTGACATAATTAACCTCCTTGTTCAAAGTAATTAGATTTTTAAATGACTAACATGTTCCGAGCTATGTTGCAAGAAATTCTCCTATAATAGCAAAAGCTGGGCCATAAAGGGAAATACTAGCATAATCCATCAGTTAGCTTAGAAACAGCCCCTTGTCCCCAGGCCAGCCGCTTTCAGGTGTATAATTATTTCTCACTTGAGCCTCTTGCAAAATTCATTTAGAGAACGAAGAATCTTCTTAATTGCCGGATAATTCCCTGGTGGCACAGGCTTTTTAGCCTGTGCAAGCGCAGGCTGAAGCCTGCGGCTACATTTTGCAAGAGGCTCACTTTTAAAGGATAATTCGTAGCGAATGTCGCAACCTCTACGCCATATCATTGCCGCCATCGTCGGTTCGGTACTGATCCTGGGCGGCGCCCTGGGGTATATAACCTACCGTAACTTCCATCGCGAAGCCGAACTGGCCGAAAAGCTCATGTTCGACAAGGGCATAACCATTATCCGGTCGGCAGAGTCGGGCTTTCGATGCAATATGGCCACCGCCAGTTGCATGGAAGACCCCGGTTGCCGGCGCAGTCTTCAGGAAATGGTGGCCGATTTGGCCCGGGAAAACGATTTGGACTTCCTGGTTGTCTTCGATGCCACCGGCAAGGTCCTGGCACACAACGACTCGTCGATGGTGGGCAAGGAGATCCTCGCCCTGGCCGCCTACTGGGCCAGGCTTGGGAATCCGGACAGTATGGGCCCCGATACTTTCGTCGTCGGCAGCATCTTCAATCCCTCCATTAGAAACCAGAATATCGCCGCCGCGGACAACAATCCAAAGACCAAAGGTTTCTTCAAACCTGATTACCTGATCCTGGTTGGCTTAAAGAGGGCCTGGCTCAACGAGGCTCATCGGATTGACCTGCATTACGCCCTGGTCCAGGGAGGTATCCTGTTGCTTCTCGGCCTGGCCGGTTTTGTTTTCATCTTCATTATTCAAAGCTACTATCTCGTCAACCGAACCCTGGCAGGGATGACCACCCTCACTCAAAATATCATCGAAAGCATGCCCAACATGTTGGTGGCCTTTGACGGCTCGGGCAAGGTCATCGAAGCCAATTCGGCTGCCAAGCAGCTCTTGGGCGTAACCCAGGGGCAGGTGATCGGGGATGATTTTCACGATTTTCTCGGAGCTTCCGCCGGACCTTTGCTGCGCCGCATCAGGGACGGCCAGGTGGTGCTCGACCAGGAGCTTCTACTGAAGGGGGAGACGGCCATTCCGGTCGCCCTCACCGGAGCGCCCTTGACCTGGGAGGGGGGGGCCGGAGCGGTGCTTATCCTGCGCGATTTGCGCGAATTGAAGGCGATGGAGAAGAAGGTCAAGCGCGCCGAAAGGCTGGCCGCCCTGGGCAGGCTTTCGGCCAGCGTAGCCCACGAGATTCGCAACCCGCTGAGCTCCATCAAGGGCTTCATCCAATACTTCAAAAAGAAATTCCCTTCGGGCTCCAAAGAACAGGCCTACACCGAAACCATGGTGGCTGAGGTAAACCGCCTTAACAGCGTCATCACCAATCTTCTGGAGTTCACCCGCGCCAAGGAGCCTAACTTTCAGAACTGCGACCTGGCAGAGGTTGTTCACCACGCCCTACGCCTCGTTCGTTCCGACGCCCAGTCCAGGGGGGTAAAGATCATAGAGAGGGTCCCCGAACAGCCCCTGCTTGCCAAAGTAGACGGGGATCAGCTTATCCAGGTATTTCTTAACCTGTTCTTAAACGGACTGGAGGCGATGCCGGAGGGCGGCACTTTGCGGGTTGGCATAGAGACCGGCAGGGATGGCAATTTTCAGATAGAAATAGCAGATACGGGGTCAGGGGTGAGAGAAGAAGACCTGCCCCAACTCTTCGAGCCGTTCTTTACCACCAAGTCCAGGGGGACCGGACTGGGGCTGGCGGTGGCCATACAGATCGTGGAAAACCATCGCGGGACTATCGGCGTGACCAGCCGGCCGGGCGAGGGCACCAGCTTCAGGGTAAGCCTGCCCGCAGATGGATCTTTCTCCGCGAATAATTCTGGAGCCCTGCCTTAATTTGTGGCATTGAAATTGCAAATTGAATTGATCAAATTGACCAGTTAAATTGACCATTCCAAACTGTCTAATCTGACCACTTTTCTATGAGGCTAGATATGAATTTTTTGCGCCTGTTAATGATATCAACGCTTCTGGCGCTCTCATTAATGGGGCGGGCTTATGCGGGTCCTCCCTGCGGCCCGGGCGGCGGGATGATGGGAGGGCCGCCTCCGGGTATGAGCGGCCCGCCTCCCGGGATGAGCGGTCCTCCTCCGGGTATGAGCGGCCCCCCTCCCGGGATGAGCGGCCCTCCCCCGGACAATTGCGGCCCCGGAGGATGTGCTGGAGGCCGGAGTTCTATGATGTTCGGCGCCAGCGCCCCCCCCGCGGGCGACGCAACGGCGAGTACCGGCCAGGTCATCAATCTTCTCAACAACTACCTGAAGAGCCAACCCAACCTCAGGGCCGGCACGCTTACCGCCAGAGGCGGCTATTGGGAGGCGGAGATCCTCGACGGCCAAGGCAACCTAGTAAACAAGCTGCGCATCGATCCCCACAGCGGCTTTTTTTATTACCAGAAATAGGACGATCCCAGACTAAGAAAAAATATAGCGTTTGCCAAAAGTTTTTTCCGATACCGGATGTATTGTAGGGGCGGACCCATGTGTCCGCCCGCAGGAGGGCGCACACGCGGGTGCGCCCCTACAAGAAAATATTTTTGGCAATCGCTATAACTCGGCCGCAACAAGCCGAGTTTTTTTATCTGTCCACTACAGACCACCGAGACTATAGTGTTTGCCAAAAGTTTCTTCTGGTGGCTGGCTTTTCAAATCCCCCTAAATCCCCCTTTTTCAAAGGGGGACTTTTAAAGGAATTCCAGTGAGTTCCCCCCTTTGAAAAAGGGGGGATAGGGGGGATTTTGAGAAGTTGCTTACAGAACATTTAGGAAAAAACTTTTGGCAATTGCTATATCTCAAATCTCGGATAATAAGTGCATTTCTAGATGTGCTTATCGGGATCGACGCCACCTGATCCGCGGCATAAACCGGGGAACCTGCCGGCTGGCAAATAAAAACCAAAAAAGCCTCCGGGGATTTAAGTATTGGCGAACTCAACCAAAACTCGGCGGCAGCAAAACCCCCTCTCCCCTGCGAGGGGAGAGGGTTGGGGTGAGGGGTGGCTTCGTTAACTGCTCACTTCCCCCTCACCATTCCTCTCCCCCAACGGGGGAGAGGAAAAACCGAGACACCTTCAATAGTTACAAAGATATAGAGATTTTCCTGTCTCTAAGCCGGCCCCATAGCAAAAACCTTGCCGGACACTACTGAATTTTCATTGGAAATATCAGATTAAATCTCGACAAATTCAGATAATACGTGAGATCCTGGCTGCCTCAGCTTAACCAGGATCTCCGGGATGATCTTAAGGCTTGTCGAGAGTTATTTGGGTAACAGCATTTCCCAGTAAAGGCCCAGGACAGCTGGTGACAACAGCAGCAAAGCAATGATAGAAGCCAGGATAAGTTTGACTGTGGGAGACCATGCCGTCCGTTCTTCCTTCACCACCAACGGCCTTTCAAGGTACTCGATGCGTGACATGACGCCCTCCTGTAAAATGTCTGAATTAGTTACCATCTCTTCCGGCAATACCGAGTGAGCAGATATTAATCTATCAAGCTTTATTAAAGCGTCTGCCTATCAGCACGCCAAGAACAAAGAACACCGTTGCAGCCAGCATAGAGTAAGTGAACATATAACCTCCTTGTTGTGGTGAAATGTTATAGGGCAATTTAGTATCGGGAAGAATATGAGGAGTAGAGGTGAACTTGGATAGTAGTTTTGCCCATTTTTTGCTTTCCTTCATATTTACCAGTTTGCCGATTTGTCGAAACTGGCCAACTCCATTTCGACTCGACACGTTTGGTTTTCGACATCCTTCGTTACCGCGAACCCCAACTTCTTGGCCATTTCCAGCATAGGCTGGTTTTGCGCCAATATTTCGCCCCAGAGGCGTTGCACTCCTTGCTCCCGGGCAACATCAAGGAGGCGCCCCACGATCTCGGAGCCCAGGCCGTTTCCTTGCCACTGGTCTCCCACCATGATCGCAAATTCCCCGGTTTCCCGGCTGGAATCCATGAATAAATGGCCCATGCCCAGGATCACTTCCGGGGCCGGCGGCTGGCCCACGGCCACCAGGCTGATCTCCCGGTCATAATCATTCTGGGTGAACCGAATGAGCATTTCGTGGGTGAATTTCCTGATGCGCCTGAAGTAACGGAAATAGACGGTATCTTCCGAACACCTGCTGAGAAAGTCGTGCACCAGGGGCTCATCTTCCGGCTTGACAGGCCGCAAAAGCGCCGGCGTGCCGTCCCGCAACATCCAGTCGCTCTCATACTGGTTGGGATAAGGGCTGATGGCGAGATGGTGTGGCGCGGAAACCGTGCTAGGTTCAACAACCAGGCGGGCATCTGCCGCCACCATACCGCTACGATTCAAGATTAAAGGGTTGATGTCCAATTCCACGATCTCCGGGAAATCCGTGACCAGTTGAGAAACCCGCACCAGAATCTCGGCCAGGAAGTCCACGTTGGCAGGCAAAATATGGCGATAGCCCTGGAGAACCTGGTAAACCCGGGTCTTCTGGATCATCTGCCTGGCGAGAAGAAGGTTGAGCGGAGCCAGATCCACGGCCCAATCGTTCAGCACTTCGGTTAAGACTCCTCCCAATCCGAAGAAGATGATCGGGCCGAAATCCGGGTCCTGTTTGCTGCCGATGAACAACTCCAAGTCCGGTTGCTCCACTTGAGTCTGGACCGTGACCCCTAAGATCAGGGCATCAGGCTGGCGGTCTCGAGCTTCGGCGACTATCCGCTCATAGGCGGAAATAACCGCTAGTTCATCTTGCAGGTTGAAGGCTACTCCGCCTGGATCCGATTTATGAGAGATATCAGGAGAGTTGAGCTTCAGGACCACCGGAAAGCCGATCTCCTTGGCCTTGCTGGCCGCCTCTGCTCCTGAAGAGGCCGCCACGGTATGATTGACGGGAATGCCGTAAGCGGAAAGAACAGCCTTGGATTCAAGCTCCGAAAGGAGCCTGGCGTCTTTGGCCAGACATTGGTCGATGAAACTTCTCGCCTGGCTTTCCTTTATGTTCAGATCCCGGGGCAGGCGAGGAGGGGTTTCCTGCAATAGTTCCAGGTGCCGGGAATGGGAATACATCCTCATAAAGGTATCCACCGCGGCGTCCGGCGTTTCGAAAGTGGGGATGCCCGCTTCGTTGAGTATCTGCACCCCCTCGGCCACTCCCGGGCCTCCCATCCAAACCGCGAAGACCGGCCGGGCCTTGCCCTTCACTTCGGGGACAATGGCTTGCGCCACGGCCGAGGCGTCCATCCCCGGCTGGGGAGAAAAAATAACTGCCAACCCGGAGAGTTCCGAAGCCTCCATGCAGACGCGCACCGTCTCGGCATACCTCTCCGGGGTGGCATCTCCCGAAATATCAATGGGATTTCGGCGGCTGCAAAACTCCGGCAGAAACTCGTCCAGCTTCGCCACCAGCTCGGGCCCCAGAGTCGCGGGCTCAATGTTCCACCGGCTCAGGGCATCGACGGCCATCACCCCGATCCCCCCGCCGTTGGTAACAATCCCCAGGGAGTTCCCCACCGGCCGGGTCGTTTTTCCCAGGGCCTCGGCGCAGTCGAAGAGTTGTCCGATAGTGTCCACCCGGATAATGCCGGCCCGCCGGAAAGCCGCATCGTAAGCGGCATCTTCCCCTGACAGGGCGCCGGTATGGGAAACCGACGCTCTGGCCCCGGCCTGGCTCCGGCCCGCTTTGATCACAATGATAGGCTTAACCCGGGAAACCGAACGCGCCGCGCTCAGAAACTTGCGGTGTTGGCTCAGGCTTTCCATATAAATCAGGATGCTCTTTACTTTCTCGTCATTTCCGAGATAGTCGATCAAGTCGCCAAAGTCCAGGTCGGTCATGGAGCCTACGCTGATAAGGTGGCTGAAGCCGATATTCTTGAGAGCCGCCCATCCCAGGATGGAATTGGTTACCGCCTCGCTCTGGGAGACGAAGGCCAAACTCCCGGGCAGGGCTGAACCCGCCAGTAAACTGGCATTGAGCCGGCTGGGGGGACAATTTATGCCGAGGCATTTAGGCCCCAGGTACCGGACGCCTGCACGCTTTGCTTCCTTATCGATTGCTGCCTCGATTTTTACTCCCTCTTCCCCGGCTTCTTTACCACCTCGGGAAACGATGATGGCTCCCTTAATCCCAGCCTGCCCGCACTCCCTGATAATGCCCGGAACCGCTTTAATGGGGATGGCGATAATCACCAGATCTATGGGTGCATTTACTGCGGCGATAGTCGGATAGGTTTTAAGTCCCGAGATTTCGGAATATCTCGGATTTATGGGATAAACCTTGCCAGGAAAGTCGCTCTCGACAAAATTTTGCACCAAATCGTGACCGATGCTTTTTTTCTTCCCGCTGGCTCCAATAATGGCCACCGAAGCCGGTTTAAAGAAGCAGTCAAGGGAATGGTCTTTCATCTTAGCCTCCTGTCTTCGTGGAGTTTAAGAGCAATGACCATGCCATTCGGTTAAGGCCTCCAGATTTATCATATTTAACTAATTGAAATTAATCAGAATATCTGGCAAGGAACGAGGTGGGGATTTCTGCTTAATGGGGCTGATGGTCTTATAAAAAAGTCGAAAAGAACAGACCAATAATTTGGACCGCGAACCATGGGTATTTATTCTTATCATGTTGTTATCATTATTATTTATCCAAAATCGAATGGGGCGGCAGGGTTGGCGGAAGGGTGTGCAGATTTTTTACAATTTCACCAAAAAGCTAATAAATTAAAGTTATTATCCGCGAGGGCATCCCACGCTCCCTACCCAAAAGTTGCTCAGCCCTGTAGAAATTTTGCGCACCACAATAATGTTCCAGCAGCGGTTCCTTGGTCATAGGATTTTCGCCCTGGTGATCATAAAATCATTTACTCCATTAACTTAACTACGGTTTATCCAATCTAACTGGTTGTCGGTCCGCAGGCGCGGCCTCAGAAGACCAGAGATTTGAATAGCCTTTCGCTTTAAGTATAATTAATGTAAATTAAAGGATAATTTGCTACCAAAGGTCAAGCGGTTTGAATTTATTATACTTTTCTTTGCCTGGAGAATGTGGTAGATATCAAGGAATCATCTGGTGATAAATATGCCTTATTGCGATCAATGCCAAATAATTCACGGGGAAGAGCACCGCTTCTGCCAGCGCTGCGGCCAGTTGCTGAAGAGTGCTCGCGCCGCCTCCGGCCGCGGCTGCGCCCGCTGCGGCAGTCCTACCTTCCCGGGCCAAAAATTCTGCACTGAGTGCGGCCTGCCCTTGCGGGTGGCCCGGGTTTCCCAGCAGGAAGAGGAATACGAAGCAGAGCGCCCGCCGCTTTTCTATCCGCGCCGGACCGAACCGATGCCGCGGCGGCGGTCGCGGCGTCCCAGCCGCATCCTCTCCATGTTAGGCGTCTTCGCGCTGGTAGTGGTTGTCTGGGTTGTCTGGAGCAAACTTCCGGCGCGGGCCCCTATTAACCGGGGGCCTGCCAATGTGGTAACCGCTCCCCAGGACGACGTGAAGCGGGAGGTGGAGCAGATTTCGGAGAGGATCCGGGCCGCCCATCTCAACAAAGACATCAACAAGTGGCTCGCATGTTACTCTTCTTCTTATCCTAATCTGGGACACCTGGAAAACCGGATGCTGGAGATGTGGAAGAATTATGATATCAAAGAGGTCAATTACCGCATTTCCAATGTCCAGCGCCTCAGCGATACCCAGGTGGCGGCCGACATCGTCTGGAATATTCAGATTTACGATCAGCGCACCCACGATTACACCCTGATAAGAACCGCCTACAAAACGATCCTGGAAAAAGGACCGGGCGGCTGGAAGATTAAGGACAGCAAAGAAGAAGGCGGAGGTGCCGCGTAAGTGAAATCCGCCGCGGTACATCACACGCTTTGGGCCGGGTTTGTGGCCCTGGTAATGGCGGTGAGCTTAATGGCCTGCGCGCCAAAATATTATCCGCCACCGCCTCCCCCGCCGGCGCGGGCGCCGGTGGCGCCGCCGCCGCCCGCGGAAGTGCGGGAGCATTTTTTCATCAATGCCAATCGCCTCAATCTGCGGGCCTGCCCCGGCATGGACTGCCCCAAGATTTCCGTCATGGAGCGGGGTGAAGAGGTGGAAAAGGTGGGGGCCTCCGACGAATGGTTTCAGATCCGGGTCATCCGTGACGGCCGCCTGGGTTGGGTGGATTCCAGGTACCTTTCCTCTTCGCCCGTGAGCCCGACTCCGGAAGCGGCCCCGGCCCCGCCGCCGGTTCCCACGGCCCCGCCGGTGGTAGAGACCCCGCCGCCGCTGCCCGAGAGAATCCAACCACCGCCGCTGCCGGCCAAGCCACCCGCGGTGGAAAAACCGCCCAAGCCCGCCAAACCGGGCGAAGAAGTGACGCCGCCGGCCAAAAAGAAGCCGGAGGAAGTCAAACCAATCAGACCGGCCAAGAAGCCTGCACCTGAAGAAGAAGAAGAAGAGGTCGAACCGGCCCCCAAACCGGAAAAACCGGCCAAGAAAGAACCAAAGCCCGCGCCGCCGGAGGAAAAAAAGCCCGCGCCGCCGCCGGCAGAACCCGACTCAGGCAAGAAGATCAGGATTATGTAGCTGTCAGCGCTCAGCTTTCAGCTAACATCTCAAGACGAACAAAGGGGTGGTTCTCGAACCGCCCCTTTCTTTTGGGATGGCGCTAAAAAACAAGGCGTGAATCAATCACGCCCTGCCTCTGCATCCTAATGGATTTTTTGCTGACTGCTGACCGCTGAAAGCTGATCGCTCTCTACTTCCTCTTCTCTCCCCATTCCAACAAGGCTCCGGCCCAGGTTGTACCGGCGCCGAAGCTGATCAGCATCACCCGGTCGCCGTCTTTGATTTTGCCTTCCGCCTGGGCTTCGTGCAGGGCGATGGGCACCGAGGCCGCCGAAGGATTGCCGTATTTGTGGATATTGGAAAATACTTTGTCCATGGGCACCTTGGCGAACCTGGCCCCGGCCTCCAGGATCCGGTAATTGCCCTGGTGAATGATGAGGTAGTCAAGATCATCCTGCTGCAACCCGGCCATCTCCAGGATGCGGGGAATGGATTCCCGCACCGCGTTCACCGCAAACTTGAAGATCTCCGGGCCATCCATATGCAGATAGTGCTTCTCGGTGTGGGCCGGCCGCGGCAGGAAGGGGCTTACTTCATTATTATACTCTGACTGGCAGTAAAGCTTCAGATTTAGCTTGGAGGCGATAAAAGAAGCCTTGATACGGTTCCGGTGGCTGGGCCCGATCACCACCGCCCCGGCGCCATCGCCAAAGAGCAGGCAGGTGGACCGATCGGTCCAGTCGATGAACCGGGAACAGACATCCGAGCCGATGACCAGGGCGTACTTGCCTTCCGGCGCCACCAGCCGCTCCGCCACGTACAGGGCATAATTGAAGCCGCTGCATCCCGCCTGGATGTCGAACCCCGCGGCCTTACCGCCCAATCCCAGCTCCTCCTGGACCTGGATGGCGGAGGCCGGAAAGAAATAGGCCGGGGTGTTGGTCCCCATGACAAGGTAACTTATCTGCGCCGGGTCGATACCTGCGGCTTCCAGAGCCTGGCGGGCAGCATTCACCCCCATGGTAACTGCATCTTCATCCGGCGCACAGATGCGGCGCTCGCGAATGCCGCTGCGTTCCACGATCCATTGATCGTTGGTGTTCACCATCTTTTCAAGGTCGAAATTGGTGAGGACGGCTTCCGGCAGGTAGGCGCCGGTGCCCAGGATGCCGATCTTATGCTTGCTCAATGTTTCTCCTGGTTTGCTTAAGGTATTGACAAAATTTATACCCCAGCCGCATCCAAAAGGCAACTGAATTGACCGCCCAGGGCTTGGGGACAAGAAGAGTTTGCGGCCGGCGAACTTTTTTATTCCGTCCTCAATTTTCATCAACCATCTACCTTTTGGCTTTAATCTAGTATATACTATCTTTCTGTATAGTATTTAGTATTTATAGTTTAAAATTATGGCGACTTTTTAAAAATCTTAGAAAAAACGAGCTTCGACAAGGTTGCATCGCATGGTCTCTCCCGGAGTGCAAGTCGGACGCCTAAAAACGGCTCCCGAACCATTTTCAACCCTCTCCATTTGGCTTGATTTCCCTTGACGAAATCTCAAGATGTAGTATCTTATAGTCATTAAAAGTACAACATGTCGCAATTAAAGCCTAAATCAGGAAGTCATTAATTTCAGGAGGGAATGATGCTACAGGGGGAAGCCGAAAGAGTCGCCGGAGAGCTGCCGTTATCCGCCAATGCCGTTGTAGTCCTGAAAAAACGCTACCTGAAGAAGGACGAAAAGGGCGAGCCCCAGGAGGCGGCGCGGGATATGTTCCGCCGGGTGGCGGATACCATCGCCGCCATTGACCGGCTCTACGATCCGGACGCCGACGTCGAGGCCGCCGCCCGGAAGTTTTATGAGTTGATGGCGAGCTTGAGCTTTATGCCCAATTCGCCCACCCTAATGAACGCCGGCCGTGAGCTGGGCCAGCTCTCCGCCTGCTTCGTCTTGCCGGTGGATGACGATATCGAGTCCATCTTCGACGCGGTCAAGCAAACCGCCCTGATCCACAAGTCCGGCGGCGGCACCGGCTTCTCCTTCTCCCGCATCCGGCCGGCCAACGACCCGGTGATGTCCACCAAGGGCGTGGCTTCGGGGCCCATTTCCTTCATGAACATCTTCGATGTGGCCACCGAAACCATCAAGCAGGGCGGCACCCGCCGCGGCGCCAACATGGGCATCTTGCGGGTGGACCACCCGGATATCGAAAAGTTCATCACCTGTAAGAACGACACCAAGCGCCTCACCAACTTCAACATCTCCGTGGGCCTGACCGACGCCTTCATGGAGGCGGTGAGCGAGGATAAACTCTTCCCTTTGATCAACCCCCGTAGCGGCAAAGAAGTGGGTAAGGTCAAGGCTGCCGCCCTCTTCGACCTCATCGTCCAGAGCGCCTGGGCCACCGGCGAGCCCGGCATCATCTTCTTGGACGCGGTCAACCGCGGCAACCCCGTGCCCCACTTAGGCGACGTCGAGGCCACCAACCCCTGCGGCGAGCAGCCTTTGCTGCCCTATGAGTCCTGCAACCTGGGCTCGCTGAATCTGGCCGCGGCGGTCAAAGACGGTCAGGTCGATTACCCCAAACTGGCGGACATGGTCCACACCGCCGTCCATTTCCTGGACAACGTCATTGACGCCAACAAATTCCCCCTGGAGCAAATCAAAGCCCGCACCCTCGAGACCCGCAAGATCGGCCTGGGGGTCATGGGCTTTGCGGATATGCTCCTGAAGCTGGGGGTGCAGTACAATTCCGACGAGGCCGTCGCGGTGGCCGAGCGGGTTATGGCCTTCATCCGGGACGAGGCGCGCCTCGCCTCCGCCCGCCTGGCCGATACCCGCGGCAACTTCCCGGCCTATGACGGCAGCAAGTTTGCGGGCAACGGCCTGGGCCGCATGCGCAACGCCACCACCACCACCATCGCCCCCACCGGCACCATCAGCATCATCTCCGGGTGCTCTTCCGGCATCGAGCCCCTGTTTGCGGTCTCCTTCGTCCGCCGGGTCATGGAGGGCACTGAAATGGTGGAGGTGCACCCCTATTTCGAGGCCATCGCCAAAAGCGGCGGCTTTTATTCGCCGGAACTGATGAAGCGCATCGCCCAGACCGGCTCCATCCGGGAGATTCAGGAAATTCCCAAAGAAGTCCGGCGCCTCTTCGTCACCGCCCACGAAACCTCGCCGCTCTGGCACATCAAGATCCAGGCGGCCTTCCAGAAATACACCGACAACGCGGTCTCCAAGACGGTGAACTTCCCCCGTCAGGCCACCGCCGACGACGTCCGCCAGGTCTACCTGTCGGCCTACGAGATGGGCCTCAAGGGCGTCACCATCTACCGCGACGGCAGCCGTGACGAACAGGTCCTGAGCTATGGCAATGATAAAGCCGCCCAACCCGCCAAACTCACCTACATCACCCCGCGGCCCCGGCCGGAAGAGACCACCGGGGTTACCAAGCGCATCGCCACCGGCTGCGGCAAGCTCTACGTCACGGTGAACAAAGACAGCCTGGGCTTTTGCGAGGTCTTCGCCCAGATGGGCAAAACCGGCGGCTGCGCCTCCTCCCAGATCGAATCCACCGGCCGCCTGATTTCGCTGGCCCTGCGCTCCGGCGTCAAGATCGACGCCATCATCAAGAAGATCACCGGCATCCGCTGCCCCAATCCCTGCTGGCAGAACGGCAGCCAGGTGCTCTCCTGCCCCGACGCCATCTCCAAGGTCCTGGCCGCGGTTGCCCAGGTGGAAGACCCCGGCCCCGGCCCCGAAGCCATGGCCACCTGCCCCGACTGCGGCGGCGCCATCGAACCCGAAGGGGGCTGCCTGGTCTGCCGGAGTTGCGGGTTCAGCAAATGTAGCTAAGGATTGGGGGAGGGCCAGGGGCCGCGGGCCCCTGCCCTGTTCCCCAAACTCCAAGGCCGCACACCGGGTTGCCAGTTCCGGCCCCAGGCATATTGGGCTTGAGAAGCGGCCGGAGATTTGGTATAGTCCACCACGCCAAGAACCAAAAATCGTTTGGCATACAGGGAGGATATTATGAGACGCATTATCCTGGTCACCCTCCTTATCTCGGCAGTTATCCTGGTCAATCTGGCTTGGGGCGCGGCCCAGGGAACTTATCTCAAGAGCCAAACCGGCGATGGGGCGGTTTTGACCCTGGGAGACGGCAGTGTTTGGGAGATCAAACCGGCTCACTACAGTGAAAGCAAAGAGTGGGAAGTGGGAGACAAGATCACCGTCATGGAAAGCAAGGACTGCTTGTTCAACGTCAACCAAGGCGAGTCGGTTGACGCCCGCCTGATTAAGGCCCCCCGGTAGGATTGTCGGCCTGTCCGCCTGAAATTCGTTGACATCCCTGGGCAAAGCAGGAGCTTTGCCGAAAAGATGAGGTTCCGAAGCTGGAGCTTCGGAACCAGATTAGGGAACCAGTTATCAATTACCTGCCGCACATTAGCCCATGAGAAGCCGCTATAGAGAGCAAGGCGTCCCTTCTTTCTCGTTCCCAAGCTCCAGCTTGGGAACGCCAATTTCATGCGAAGCTCTGCTTCGCCACTTTATCGCCTCCTTGACCCATGAGAACCCGCTATACCATTAGAGAACATAGCGGCCCGCACGTTCTTGGTAGCCTGTGTATTTTTCACCGGCCGGAGGCCGGTGCCACTGAACTCTTTAATGCTGCCGCAGCCATTGCCGCACCGCCTCGCCGAACCGGGCCAGATCGTCGATCTGCTGCAAGTTCTTGTAAACCTCGTCCCAGTCTACCTTAAGATATTCATGCACCAGGATATTGCGAAACCCGGCCAGTGGCGCCAGGCGTTCGGCAAACTCCGGCGGCAGCACTCCCAGTTCCCCCAGGCGTAAGACGGCCTCGTAATAATCCCGGGGCTTTTGGACGCCGGCCAGGGAAATAAGGCGGTGGGCAATGTCCAGGACGCATTGGGCCGCCACCTCCAGATTCCGCTCGGCAATGTCCCGGAGATAAGGGTCCGCGGCAAATTCGGCCTTACTTTTGCCCCTGAGCGGCTCTAATCTCCCTAAGCGTTCGCTCAGTTCGTCCAAGCGCCTCTCGATACCGCTGAACTCGGGCGGCATGGTCCCCCCCTGCAAGAATTTCAGCGCGCTGCGCCCGCAAATACGGCAAATAGTCGCAATGGCGGCTCATTACCTGGGCTTCGTATTCCACCCGGTCGGCCAGGTCCCGCTCGTACACCAGGACCCCCTGAATAACGGCAAAGGCCAACTCCACCGGGGCCTGCTGGAGCCATACCACATCCAATCTCTCCATATCTAACAGGACCGCCAGGGCGTGTTCCAAGGCCGCCCGCCTTTCTTTGGTGTCGCTGCCCCGATCCGCCAGGAGCCCAAAATCATAGTCGCTCTGCGGGCCCGCCTGTCCCGCCGCTTGCGAACCGAAAAGATAGACCAGGCGCAGTTCCGGAAAACTAAGCGCCAAATTCGCCAACCGCTCTTTGAGATCCTGAAGGTTCATGACATTTACACTATACCATTAATCTCTGATTCCAAGTTATGGAATTTTACCATAAAGTGGGCCTTAGGCAGTGGCCTACGCCACTAAGGAGGGGTTCACTCTATGGATCGTAAAGGTTCAGGCTTTAGAGGGCTTGCGGGAGTTGCCGTGCTCGCGGTGGCCGTTGTGCTGTCCAGCGCGGCTCTCGCGGCTGCGAGTCAGCCCGACGCCATTCTCCTGACCATCTTTCTCAAGCATGACCAAACCAAGACCCTGGCGGAAATCGACCGCCAGTTGGAGAGGACCGGCTTCTGGAGGAAATTTCCGCCCGCAGGGACGGAGGTGGTTTCCTGATAGTAAAATATTCTATAACAATTTTAGCCTCTTGCAAAAAACAATTAGTGAACGGAGAATCTTCTTAATTGCCGGATAATTCCCTGGTGGCACAGGCTTGAAGCCTGCGGCTACATTTTGCAAGAGGCTCATTTGGTTTGTTATTTTGACGCCTTTTTCAGCATTGTGCAAGCATACTTCACCAGGGCAATCGCATGTAAAAATTACGTTGTAAGAACTTTGAGCAGATAAGCATGGTCCCAGGCGGCCTTGAGGCGTTTTGGTTTGAATGCCCCCCTTTAGGGAGTTTTCCCGTTTAAGCATGTTGGTCGCCAGGTGGCGCAAGATGGCCAAATTTTCCGGGCCATGGTCTTTGCGGACGCGGCAGTGGTCTTCTCGGAACGC